>DASXTW010000032.1:0-19480 GCA_036505215.1 Actinomycetota bacterium
TTGACCCCGGTCCTCGGGCTCATCCATCATGCCGCCAGAGAGTACGCATGGAGGCTTCATGTCCGTCGCGGCCCGAGCACCATTAGCGAGTAAGACAAGACACCGATTTACGATCCGACCATCGCTGCTCTACTTCTGGTGCGTATCTCTGACTTGGCTCATCCTTCTTGGGTGGAATCTGACGAAGCAGGGGCAGGAGTTAGCCTCAAGCGCAGCATCGCTTGTCCCTTGGGTCATCGTCTTGGCGATCGTAAATATGCTTCCCGTGAGTACGTGGCCACACGCGAACTTCACACCAGACGTCCCTATCTTCATCGCTGGCACACTCGTCCTTCCTCCGATTGAGATTGGTCTAGCAAACTTCATCGGATGTTTCGATCGAAAAGAGTTCAGAGGGCAGATCACACTCAGCAAGGCGATCTTTAATCGGAGTCAGGCCGGACTGGCAGCGTATGTATCGTCCCTACTTGTTCATCACGTTGTCCATTTGCCTGGTTCATCGATTTTCGTCTTGCTGCTCGCTCTTCTTGTCCTCTTCATAACCTTCCTCTTGAATTACGCACTCGTTGGGCTAGGCATCACCCTGGAGTATCACTTCAGCCCCAGATCAGCCCTGCGGCGAATGAGCGTTGGAACCCCTTTGGATTTCCTATTGACGCTGATCTCATGGGCGGTTGTCGGCGCCATGTTGGCCGTCCTCTACGATCAGATCGGGACTCTGGCTCTGGTCGCCTTCCTCGCACCGGCGGTGCTCGGTAGACAGACACTAGCGCGAAGTCAAATGTTCATTGAAACGGCTCGCGCATATCGGTCAAGGGAGGCCGTTCTCAGCGAAATTTCGCACCGCATTTACGAGGAAAGATCCGACGAAAGGCGGCTGATCGCAGCCGACCTACATGATGAGGTTCTCCAGCCTCTCTTTAAGGTCACGCTGCTGGCTCAGGTACTGAAGACTGACCTCGCGTCCGGGAAGCTACTCGATATCGAAGAAGACCTTCCCGAACTCCTCACCGCGGCGGAGTTGGCCTCGACGAGCCTCCGTGACCTGATCGGTGACCTTCGGCGCTCCAAAGTGGGTTCAGCTGGTCTTGCTTCGGCAATAAGGGTCCTCATTCGATCTGCCAGCGAGAAGACCACAGCGAGCATCGACCTAGCAGTTGAGCCAGTAGAAACTGACGACCTAGGTGAGCTAGTTATTTACCACCTCGTGAGAGAGGCCCTGACGAACACCCTCAGACACTCTCGAGCGTCAAGCATTTCTGTTCAGGTTAGCCAGGATGAGTTCGGGATCCGAGTCTCAGTGAGCGATGACGGAATAGGGTTCGACGTCCTGGCAGAGCAAGAAGGCCATTACGGTATCCAAATCATGCGGGAGCGGGTTCAATCAGTTGGAGGTGAAATCTACCTCGACAGCCGGCCGGATAAAGGGACACTCGTCACAGCCATCTTTCCCGCTGGAAATTCGAAGCAGGATGTTTGAAAGTCTGAGTGCGCGACCGCCGGGGCGCGGCTTCCTCTCCCGCGTCCCCAGCGTCCGAGCAGGAAGACCGATTAAGAGACCTTCCAGTTAGCTCCGCCCGCGATGAGCAAAGCAACAACCGGCGCCAAAGCCAAGGCGACTCGGCGAGCGAGCCTCAATCCTTCCACCTCCCTCCCCTGACTCCCGGGCTCCAACAACTTCATGTAGCCAGGGTCCTCCATATGTCGGTCGGTTAGTTGGAATTCTCCTACCCCCCAAATGGGGGTGCAAGGGGGAGCCTAGTCCTACTCCATATGCTGTAGATCAGGCCTAGGGCGTTCGGGGGATTGTGCCCGACTTGACTTCTGCCGAGGATTCCAAGGAGCCCGAGCAGGACGGTCAGATTGACGAATTCACAGACGCGCGTTCATCCAGGACTCACCACGCGGGCCCGAGTCTTCATGTGGGTTGTAGTTCTCGGGGTCCTGATGGGCTTCGGTCTCACCTTCCTCAGGCACCCGGGAGACCTGCTCAGCTTAGAGTTGGTAGCTTGGGTTTTGGTTGTGGGCGCCGTCGAATTGCTGCCTGTCCCGGTCACCGAAGTGTTGCACTTAAGCTTAGGGTTCCCAATTCTCTTAGGGATCGCGATTCTGTACCAACCCAGTTTCGCGGCGGTGGTTGCGCTGTTGGGATCTTCGGATCCCGGCGAGTTGAAGCGAGAAATCCCTCTGACTAAGGCTCTCTATAACAGGGCGCAGATTGCTGTGTCTACGCTGGCGGCAAGCGCCACATTCCACTCACTCGCATCGTCGAAGTCTCTTATCTACGTCTTGATACCTGTTGCCTTCCTTGCGGCCGCTACGAACTACCTCATCAATGTCTCACTGGTGCTGGTAGCGACGCGCTTGATCCACGGGCTACCCTGGAAGCGACTTCTCGCCCAGTTCCGGGTCGGGGCGCTCTCGGAATTCTTGCTCAGCTACCTAGGACTGGGTTTTGTAGGAGTCATTATCGCCGAGCTCTACAACACACTGGGTCTTTGGTCAGTTGCTGCTTTCATTCTGCCGCTGGTCTTTGCTAGACAGATGTTTTTCCGGAATTTGGCACTCGAGGATGCCACCAAGGAACTCAAGGATCGGGAAAGAGTTCTGCGCGCGCTTTCCAACCGAATGGCGGAGGAGCGGCAGGACGAGCGAATGCAGATCGCCGCGTACCTTCATGACGACCTGGCTCAGATGCTCTTTCGCCTCACTCTTCAGGTCGAGATGGCCAAGAAGCGGCTTCTCCAGGGCGAGTCCGATGCCGTCCTGAGGGACCTCGACGGGATCAGCGCGACCAAGCAGGAAACCTCTGAGGCCATCCGCGCCCTGATCCGCGACTTGCACCGCTCCCCCATCGGTCGGAAAGGTCTGGCGGAGGCGATCCAGAGCTTCGCCGAAGACACGAGCCGCGGCCATCGGACGCAGATCGAGACCGACGTGGTGGAGGTCTCGCTCCCCCCGCCGATCCAGCTGCTGATCTACCAGATCGCCCGCGAGGCGACCATGAACGCCCTGAAGCACGCGGAGGCCTCCACCATCCGCATCTCGCTCGAGGAGATCGAGGACGGCGTGAAGCTGCAGATCGCCGACGACGGCAAGGGCTTCGACACCTCCGCCCCCCCGCCCGAGGGGCACTTCGGGTCGGTGATGATGCGGGAGCGAGCGATGGTCGCCGGGGGCACGTACTCGATCGAGAGTGAGATCGGCGCGGGCACGAACATCGCCGTCACATTCCCCCGAGTCTGGGTGGAGGAGGGAACGCGCTTCGAGGCGGACGCCGGGCTTGGCGAACGCAGCAGGAGGGCGCCACCGGCTGCACGGCCGCCCGTTGGCTCGACTGTTGGTCCCCCGCGAGCGAGCGTGCAAAGAGGCGACGGAGAGGCCAGAGGATCCAAGCGGGGCCATGGGAAGAAGCGCGCAGGGATGGAAGAGAAGGACCGGGAGCCACAGCCGGTGGCCAGCTCTTCCCCTGCGGAATCGAGCGATGGACCTACCGCGCCGGGTCCACAGCCGGCGCGGCCAGATCGCGAGCGTCCGGCGATCCCCGCGTAGCCCCCGGCCGGTGGCGCCCCGTCGCCCCCCTCGTGGCGGCGGCGATCACCCAGAAGACCCCCGCCATGAACACGATATCGCCCACGCTGAGCACCTGATGGAGAGGCCCCCCCACGGGAATCACGTCGGCGACTGATACCAGGACATCGTCATCCCGGGCGAGATGATGCTTGGCCCCGCCGTGCTCCTGCAGCCGCGCGATCTCGGCGGCATAGCTGGAGCCATATGCCTGGCGAAGCGCATTCTGGGTCACCGGCATCCCTCCGTTCAAGGAGATCACGAAGAGATTCAGGGCGAACCCTGCGGCGATCATGGGGAACCCCGCCAGCCTGATGTTCATCGCCACGAAGACCAGAAGGACGACATACGAAGCCACGAGGAGACCTACCGCGAGCCAGTGATCGATCTGCCCGCTCATGGACGGGACCGGGATCAGTTGGAGCCCCAGCCCGACCAGGGCCAGGGGCCACCAGCGGAGCTTGATCTCGGAGAGGGTGCGGACGTCGCCCCCGAGAGCGATACCCACGAGCAGCCCGGCAACGATGACCGCGAGAATCAGCAGCACGCCTACAGGCTACGTGCTGCCTCCGTCCCGCGCGAGAGCGGGCTACAGTTCCAGCGTCCGAAGCCGAGGGGGGCGCGATGCGAAGAGCCGATCCGACCAGTACGTCGAGCGCGTCATCGCTCCCGCATCCCAGCATCGCCGAACGGAGGATGCGGGCTGCGCTCCTGGTACTCGGTGCGGGCCACCTCGCCCTGGGGCTGTGGCAAGCCCTGTCTCCGGGCACCTTCTTTCGAGCGTTCGCGGCCTTCGGGCCCAGGAACGACCACTACATCCGAGACGTCGCCACCCTGTATCTCGCTCTCGGACTGGTGCTTCTCGCGGCCGTCCGGCGTCCCTCCTGGCGGCCGCCCGTCCTCCTCTTCGCCGTGCTCCAGTACGGTTTCCACCTGATCAACCACGTGGTCGACGTGGCCGACGCCCACCCGGGATGGATCGGCCCAGCCGACGTTGCGGCGCTAGCCGTAGTAGAGGCCCTGCTCATCTACCTCGCCGGCGCATCCAGGCGGCCGGCCAGGTGAACGTCTTCGTCGCTGGAGCCACGGGCGCCATCGGCCGGCGGCTCCTACCGCTGCTTCTCCAGGGAGGCCACGAAGTGACGGGGATGACCCGCTCCCCCGAGCGGGCACGTACCATCGAGGAAGCCGGTGCGCGAGCCGTGGTGTGCGACGCCTTGGATGCGCAGGGAGTGAAGGCCGCTGTGGCCGCGGCAACGCCCGATGCAGTGATCCATCAACTGACCTCCATCCCCCCGGCGCTCGATCCTCGCCGGTACGACCAGCAGATGGCCACGAACGACTTCCTCCGGACCGAGGGAACGCGGAACCTCGTGGAGGCGGCCAAAGCAGTGGGGGTTCGACGCGTGGTGGCTCAAAGCATCGCCTTCGCCTATGCCCCGATCGGGCCGGGGCCGAAGCGGGAGGAGGATCCACTTTTCCTCGACGCTCCCCACCCCTTCCGCCGGTCGGTCCTGGCGATCCGGGACCTGGAGGACGCCGTCACTCACACCGATGGCATCGATGGCGTCGTTCTGCGCTACGGGTTCTTCTACGGGCCGGGCACAGCATTCGCTCGGGACGGATCGATGGCGGAAACGGTCAGGCGCCGGCGTCTCCCCATCGTGGGAGGCGGTCGCGGCGTCTACTCCTTCGTCGAGCTCGGCGACGCCGCCTCGGCTACGGTCGCCGCGCTGACCAGTCCACCTGGAACTTACAACGTGGTCGACGACGACCCGGCTCCCGTCAGGGAATGGATCCCCTACTACGCTCGAGTCTTGGGCGTCAAGCCTCCGCTCCGGGTCCCTGCGTTCGTCGGCCGGATCGCCGGCGGTCCGCTGGCCGCTTACTACATGACCATGGTGCAGGGAGCCAGCAACGAACGAGCCAGGCGAGAGCTTGGGTGGACGCCTGGTTATCCGAGCTGGCGGCAGGGATTTCGAGAATCGCTGGGCTGACCGATGGCCCGCATGGTTCCTTTCCCCATGCTGCCGACTGAAAGCTCGGCCGAGCGGCGACTGTACGAAAGCTTCCTCGTCCAGCTCTCCGACGAGTACGTCGTGTATCACAGCGTGGACTGGGTGCTGGGCGCTCGGAAGCCCGGCGATGCGCTCGTCCAGGGCGAGGCGGACTTCATCGTCGCCCACCCCGTCGACGGAATCCTGGTCCTCGAGGCAAAGGGTGGCGAGCTCGCGTACGACCCTGCAACCCAGGCAGTGGACTCAGGCCGGCCGGTCAGGAAGACACCACTTGGACGAGGACCCGTTCCACCAGGCCCGCGACGAGATGCACTCGCTGCTCGAAATCCTCTCCCACCAGTCTGGCTGGGCTCGGTGGCGGCCCTCGTACGGCTACGGGGTGGCGTTCCCGGATGGACTGTTCGAGCGGGACGCTCACCCGGCCGCCCGCGCCGAGTGGGCCATCGATCGTGACGACATGGGCCGGCTCGATGCCCGGGTCAAGGAGATCATGCGCGGGTGGCGTCATCCGGGGCGACGTTTCGGGGCAGAGGGCATGGAAGCGCTCGAGCATGCCCTCGGCTTTCGGGTGGAGATCCGAACCCCACTCCGGCTCCAGTTCGACCAGGAAGACCGGAAGATCATCGAGCTCACCGACGATCAGGCATATGTCCTCTCGTACGTCACCAAGCTCCATCGAGCCGCGATCGTCGGCCCGGCCGGATCGGGCAAGACCATGCTCGCCATCGCCATCGCCTCTCGCCTGGCCGGGGGAGGCAACGACACCTTACTGACGTGCTTCAACTGGCGGTTGGCCGACTATCTGAAGGAGAACACGCGGGAGGTGCGACATGTTCAGGTCTTCCACTTCCATGAGCTGTGCCGTCAGGTGGCCCGAGAGGCGGGCCTGACCGTTCCTGAGGAGCCGACGGAGGAATCCGCAGCCCGAGATCACTTCGAGCGTGTGCTCCCGGAGCTCATGGAGCAAGGCGCCAAGATCCTCGGCCCGCGCTACGACGCCATGGTCGTGGACGAGGGCCAGGACTTCCTTCCTTCCTGGTGGGCGAAGCTCCTAGTGCTGCATCGAAAGCCGAGTGACGGATTCCTGTTCCTGTTCGCCGACGACAACCAGAACCTCTACGGAGGCGGCGCGCCGGAGGGCCTGGCCGACCTCACGCTCGCCCTGCCCGGCAACGTCCGGAACTCCAAGCCGATCCACGAGTTCGTCTCGGTGTTCTACCGGGGTGAGGCAAAACCGGCGGGGCGAGGCCCAGGGGGCCGGCCCGTGGAAGTGCTCGGGTACAAAGACGGAGATGACCTGGCTCATCTCCTGGCCCTCGTGCTGAAGAACCTGCAGGAAGAAGGGGTGCCTCTGGATGACGTCGTTGTCCTGACCCCGGCGCGACGGGCGAAGAGCGCGCTGCGACAGCGCGGTCGGGTGAATGGCTACGAGTTCAGCAACGATCCCGTGCCCGGCAAGGTGCTCACGGTCACGATTCACGGGTTCAAAGGCCTGGAGCGGCCTGTGGTGATCCTTGCGGAGATCGGCGAACGCCATCAGGAAGACCTGGCCAGGTATCTCTATGTGGGAGGCTCTCGAGCTCGCAACCACCTGATCGTGCTGGCGGCCGAGCCGGCAGCGAGGAAGCTCAGGCAGTTTGCCGGGGTCCAGGGCGCCTGAAGGCAAGAGCCGTCCGGCTGGAAGCGGCCGCGAAGCCGCTCGTACTACCTTTATGGATGTCGAAAGCGAAGGAGCCGTGCGCATGGCGAAGAACATCGTCCACAAGATCCTCGAGGAACATCTGGTCAGCGGGAGGCTGGGGCCGGGCGAGCCGATCTCCTACAAGATCGACCAGGTCCTGCTCCAGGACGCCACCGGGACCATGGCCTGGATGGAGTTCGAACAGCTCGGGGTGGACCGCGTGCAGGTCCCCCTGGTCGTCCAGTACGTCGACCACAACATGATCCAGCTGGACTACAAGAACCCCGAGGACCATTTCTTCCTCCAGACGATGGCGGCCAAGCACGGGGCCGTCTTCTCCCGGCCCGGCAACGGGATCTGCCATTACGTGCACCTGGAGCGGTTCGCCAAGCCGTGGGCAACGCTGGTGGGGTCGGATTCCCACACCACGACGGCCGGCGCATTGGGATCCTTCGCCCTGGGCATCGGAGGGATGGACGCGGCCGTGGCCATGGCCGGTTATCCGTTCGAGCTGCAGTGCCCGGTCGTCGTTCGAGTGGTGCTGGAGAACGAGCTGCAGCCGTGGGTCTCGGCTAAGGACGTCATCCTGGAGATGCTCCGGCGGCTCACGGTGAAGGGCGGCATCAACAAAACCTTCGAGTTCGACGGGCCGGGGGTGGCCACGCTCGACGCCACGGCCCGGGCCACGATCTGCAACATGATCCTGGAGCTCGGGGCCACAGCGGGAGTGTTCCCGGGGGATCAGGAATGCCGACGGTTCCTGGAGGAGGAGGAGCGGCCTGGCGACTTCCGGGAGCTGCTGGCGGATCCCGGCGCTCCGTACGACGAAGAGATGGTCGTCGACCTGGCCACCCTGGAACCGCTCATCGCCAAGCCGTCCAATCCCGACAAGGTCGTCCCCGTCCGCGAGGTCGCCGGGACGAAGGTGGCCCAGGTGTGCGTCGGCTCCAGCGTCAACTCGAGCTTCGAGGACCTGGCCATCCCGGCGTTCATAGTCACAAACGGAGGCGGGGTTCATCCCGATCTGGACATGACCGTCACGCCGGGTTCGCGACAAGTCCTGCGAACGATCAGCGAGACGGGCGTGCTGGCCGACTACATCGTGTCGGGTGCCCGGATCCTGGAGCCGGCCTGCGGTCCATGCGTGGGGATGGGCCAGGCTCCGCCGGAGGATCAGCCCTCCGTTCGGACCATGAACCGCAACTTCCCCGGCAGGAGCGGGACCGACCGGGATCAGGTGTTCCTGGCCTCACCGGCCGTAGCGGGGGCCACGGCTCTCAAGGGTGTGATCACGGATCCCCGGGATCTGGGGATCGACCCGCCCAAGGTCGACGTGCCCACCCCTGTCGTCGACGACTTCATGTTGATCAAGCCTCCCCCTCCGGAGGAGGCAGCCAAGGTCCAGATCTTCCGGGGACGGAACATCCAGGCCCCGCCCGTTCCGCCCGATCTTCCGCACTCCGTAGCCGGCAAGGTTCTGATCGTGTTGGGAGACAACATCTCGACGGGGTCGATGTCTCCGGACGGAGTGCTGGTGATGCAGGAGCGGTCGAACATTCCGGCCATCGCCGAATACTGCTTCCGCAAGGAGGATCCCGAATTCGTCAAGCGGGCCAAAGAGTGGGGCGGCGGGTTCATCGTGGCGGGTGACAACTATGGCCAGGGGTCGAGCCGGGAGCATGCGGCGCTGGCTCCTCTTCAGCTTGGAGTCAGGGCGGTGTTCGCAAAGGCGTTCCACCGGATCCATCGGCGGAACCTGATCAACAATGGGATCGTCCCGATCCTGATCGACGACAAGGTCCACGAGGTTGCTCAGATCGGCCAGGAGTGGACGCTTCCGCGGATCCACGAGGAGATCGAACGGGGCTCGGACACAGCGACGATCCTGGCAAACGGCGAGGAGCTGACGGGCAAGGTGGCTTTCACGGACCATGAACGCCAGACCCTGCTCGCGGGTGGCCTGCTCAAGTACTTACGGCGATCGGCTTGATGGGCTGTCAGCACTGGATTCGAGGGCAACGTTGAGCGACCAGGCCACCTCCGCGGGCATCGTCGAAGTCTTCTATTCCTACTCTCACAAAGACGAGCGGCTTAGAGATCGGCTACACGACCATCTGGCCATGCTCAAGCGCCAGGGCTTGATCACTGAATGGCACGACCGCAAGATCACCGCAGGCGCGGACTGGGCGGCCCAGATTGACGAGCATCTTGACCGCGCGGCCCTCATCCTTCTGCTGATCAGCGCCTCGTTCCTCTCCTCCGATTACTGCTACGGAATCGAGCTCAAGCGAGCGATGGAAAAGCACGAGCGGGGCGAAGCCAAAGTCATCGCTATCCTCCTTCGCCCAGTCGACTGGGAGGGTTCCCCCTTCCGAAAGCTGCAGGTCCTCCCTCCCAATGCCCGTCCAGTGACCAAATGGAAGGAGCGAGACGAGGCGTTCGCAAAGGTCGCCGCCGGGATCAGGGCCGCGATCCAGGAGATCGTCCCTCAGGCGAATCTCGGGCTTGTCGCCACCGTACCCCTCGCCGGCGCGATCTCGCGGGACATCGGCCTTCTGCCTGGAGTATGGAACGTCCCGGCGACCCGGAACCCCTACTTCACCGGACGCGAAGCCGCGCTGCAGGCTCTCCGAGCCACGTTCACTTCGGCGGAGAGGAGACCCAATGTGCAAGTCATTCGAGGTGGGCCGGGGATCGGGAAAACCCAACTGGCCATCGAGTACGCGTACCGGTATGCGGACAAATACCGGGTAGTTCGGTGGATCAGGTCGGACGAACCGACAAGCCTGGCCGCCGACTTGGGCGGTCTAGCCTGGGCCCTCAACCTGCCCGAAAGGGGCTCGAAGGATCAATCCGTGCTTCTCGAGTCGGTGCGACAGTGGCTGAGGGAGAACCAGGGCTGGCTACTGGTATTCGACAAAGCCCCGAACCCCCAGCAGGTCCTCGAGGCGCTCCCCCTTGATGCCACCGGGCACATCCTCATCACTTCTCCGCGCACCGGGGCGGCCGAGCCTGGGATCACGCTGACAGGGCTCAGCCAAGATGAGGCAATCGAGTTCCTCCTCAAGCGCACGGGGCAGGGCGACAGAGCCTCCGCTGCGGAGATCGCCGACAGGCTGGAGGGCCTGCCCCTGGCGCTCGAGCAATCCTGCGCCTACATGCAGGCCGGGAACCTGTCCCTGTCCGACTACCTGGGCGAGTTCGACCGACGGGAGATCCGGGTCCGGGAAGCCCGGATCGTCCATGCTGACCCGCCGTCCGATCGCCCAGCGTCCCAAGTCACCACGTGGGACCTGTCGATCCTTGCAGTGCAGGAAGCCTCGCCGGCCGCCGTCGAGCTTCTCGACTTGTGTGCCTACTTGGCCCCAGACGACATCCCCCTCGGGCTGTTCACTGACCAGATAGATCGAGTCCCGGAATCCCTTCGATCTGTGGTGACAGACCCCTCCTCGCTGGAGGATGCCCTGAGCATCCTCAGCGGGTACGGCCTGCTCACGGTTGCCGGAGACTCGCTCTTCGCTCACCGCGAGCTCCAAGGGGTGGCTCGCCAACGACTGCCGATCGGGATGCAGAGGAAATGGGCGGAGGCTGCGATCGTGCTGGTCGAGTCGGCCTTCCCGGTGGAGAGCCAGGACGTCCGAAGTTGGCCAACGTGCGGCAGGCTGCTGCCCCACGCCTTGACCTCCACTCAGCACGCGGAGGAGCTGGCAGTAGCGGGCCGAACGATAGCTCGCCTGCTCAGGAGGACAGCCGGGTACCTGACGGGCCGGGCGCAGTTCGCAGAGGCCCGCTCGATGATCGAGCGAGCGCTCGCACTGGATAAGGAGACCTTCGGGGCTGATCACCCTGAGGTGGCGATGGACCTGGTGGCCCTCGGACGCATTCAGCGGGCGATGGAAGACCTGCCAGGAGCGAGGGACAGCCTGGAGCGTGCGCTCGCTGTGCACGAGGCTGCCTACGGTCCTCAGCACGCTCGGGTGGCGGTAGATCTCATCAAGCTGGGGCGCCTGCTACGGGCCATGGGGAACTTGCCAGCCGCACGGGAGAAGCTGGAACGCGGAGTCGCCCTGGCCGAGACCATCTTCGGTCCCGACCATACGGAGGTCGCGGTGGGTCTCGGCAACCTCGGGCGCCTGCTCCAGGATATGGGACAGCTGCCTGAGGCCAGGGCTACGCTCGACCGAGCCTTGGCCATCGACGAGGCGGCATACGGCCACGACCATCCAGAGGTAGGAACGGACCTGGTCAACATCGCCCGCGTGCAACGAGACATGGGCGACCTTGCGGACGCCAAGGCGAACCTCGAGCGAGCCGTGGCGATCCAGCAAGCCGCGTACGGGCCGGACCATCCAGAAGTGGGTATCGCCCTCGGCAACCTGGGGCGCGTGTTGGATCGCATGGGCGACAACATCGGGGCCCGAGAGAACCTCCAACGGGCCCTGGCCATCTTCCGGGAAAGGCTCGGAGAGGAGCACTCGTTCACCAAGACCGTCAAGGCCGAGTTGGCATCTCTTCGAACCTAGCCAGCGGCAGGGGGCAGGCCTGATGATCTCGGGAGGGAGGCTGTTCGCCCGGTAGACTGGGTCAACATGGAGCAACCAATCAGACGTCGGCGCAAGCCGTCGAAAAATGAGCAGCCCGGGCCGGGTCCGGTAATGCTCATCGGCGGGGCCGAGGATAAGCTCAAGAAGCGGGTCATCCTTACTCGCTTCCTCTCCCTGTCGGGCGGCGCCGACTCCCACATCGCCGTGATCAGCACGGCCTCCAGCCTTGGCGACGCAGCCACCGAGTTCTATCGCGAACTGTTCACCCAGATGGGCGCCGGCACAGTCTCGGGGCTGCGCCCGGTCACCAGAGAGGAAGCCAACCAGGAGGCTCTCGTCGAGGTCATCGACCAGGCTACCGGTGTCTTCCTCACCGGCGGCAACCAGCTGCGGCTGGCCTCGGTGGTGGGGGGTACGCGGCTGGGAGCCGCCCTGCTCGAGGCGCACCAGCGCGGGGTTGTGATCGCTGGCACCTCGGCTGGGGCCAGCGCCGTGAGCACTCACATGGTCGCCTTCGGCGCCGCCGGCGCCAGCCCGAAGCACCGCATGGTCCAGATCTCGGCCGGTCTCGGCCTCCTCAAAGGTGTCGTGGTGGACCAGCACTTCGAACAGCGGACCAGGCTCGGACGGCTCCTTACGGTGGTAGCTCAGTCCCCGGCGCTGATCGGCCTGGGGCTGGACGAAGATACGGCAGCCATCATTCACTCGGACGAAACGCTCGAGGTCATCGGGCGTGGCTCTGTAACCGTCATCGATGGCTCTGTAGCGCAGACTGACTCTTATCAGACCAGTGGCCACAAACCAATGATGGTGTCGGGAGTCGTCCTGCACTCCATCCCGTCTGGATACCTATTCGATCTGAAGAGCAGATCGCTGGTGCCGTCGGTCGGTGTGCCCAGCCCGCGCGAAGCCCAAATGGCCGAGGCAGCTCGTCGGCAAATGGAGCGCCTGGCCCGACAGATCGCCTCGGAACGGACGGCCAGCTCCCACACCGAGAACAGGAAGGACAAGCCCTCGCAGTCGCTGCCAGAGGCCTCCGAGTGACAGAGAAAGACTGAGCGTGCCTCCCGCCAGAACCGGTGAGGGTCGGCAGCGGGACAAGGAGGAGCCCGCGTCGAAGAAGCCGCCTGCCCGGGCCGAGCTCAGGATCCTGGAGTCCCGAGTTTTTCGCGGGCCGAACTTCTGGTCCTACGAGCCCTGCATCCGCATGCTGGTGGATCTCGGGTCCCTGGAGCATTGGCCTTCGAACACCGTCAAGGGGTTCAACCAGGCTCTGCTGGAGATGCTCCCCGGTCTGAAGGACCACTCGTGCTCGCTCGGGCGGGCCGGAGGTTTCGTGGAACGGCTGAAAGAAGGGACGTGGCTCGGCCACGTGGCCGAACACGTCGCTCTGGAGCTGCAACGAGAATCCGGCGCCCACATCTTCAGAGGTAAGACCAGGAGCGCCTCCAAGCCCGGGCAGTACAACGTGATCTTCGGCTACCAAGAAGAAAGCGTCGGGCTGGCTGCGGGGCAGCTCGCGGTTCGAGTGATCAATCACCTCGTCGAGCCGGAAGAGGCATTCGACTTCCTGGCTCAGCTGGAGGGCCTGATCCGGCTGGCGGAGCAGCGAGCGTTCGGTCCCTCGACCCAGGCCTTGATCGACGAGGCCATGAGCCGAGACATCCCCTGGATCCGGCTGAACGAGCAGTCATTGGTGCAGCTCGGCCAAGGGAAGTATCAGAAACGCGTCCGGGCCACCATGACCTCGCTGACGAGTGCGCTGGCCGTGGACATCGCGGGCGACAAGAAGCTGACCACCCAGCTCCTGGCGGCAGCCGGTCTGCCCGTTCCCCGCAGCGAGATCGTCAGGACAGAGGAAGACGCCGTGGCCGCGGCCAGGCGGATCGGCTTTCCGGTGGTGACCAAGCCCATCGACGGGAACCACGGTCGCGGGGTGGGGCTGGATCTGCGGGATCAGGAGGCGGTCAGCGCAGGATTCAAGCGAGCCCTGGCCGAGGCCCGCCGCAAGGCCGTCATCGTGGAGAGCTACGTGACCGGCAACGACTATCGGGTGCTCGTGATCGGGGGCCACATGGTGGCGGTGGCCCAGCGGGTTCCGGCCCACGTCATCGGCGACGGTGAACACACCATCCGTGAGCTGGTCGACATGACGAACGCCGACCCCCGGCGCGGGATCGGCCACGAGAAGGTCCTCACCAAGATCAAGCTGGACGCCGAGGCCGAACAGCTCCTCACGAAGCAGGGCTTCGCTTTGGACGACGTCCCGCCGAAGGAGGCGCTCGTCAAGCTCGTCTCCACCGGCAACATGTCCACCGGCGGCATCTCCATCGACCGGACATGGGAGGCACACGAAGAAAATGTCGACATCGCCGAGGAGGCCGCCCGGGTCATTGGACTGGACGTTGCCGGAATCGATTTCCTCACCTCTGACATCTCCCAGCCCGTCAGGGAGACCGGTGGGGCCATCGTGGAGGTGAACGCCGCCCCCGGCTTCCGCATGCACACCCACCCCACCGAGGGCGAACCGCAATACGTGGCGAAGCCGGTCCTCGATCTCCTCTTCCCGCCGGGTACTCCATCGCGCATCCCCATCGTCGCCGTGACCGGTTCGAACGGGAAGACCACCACCGTCCGGATGCTCGCCCACATCATGAAGGGGCTGGGCTACAGGGTCGGCGTGACTTCCACCGACGGTATCTACATCGACGAGCGTCTGGTGAGACGGGCCGACGCCAGCGGACCGAAGTCAGCCCAGATGGTGCTGCAGAACCCCCGGGTCGACTTCGCCGTCTTCGAGGTGGCCCGGGGCGGCATCCTCCGAGAAGGCCTGGGCTACGGTCGGAACGACGTGGCCGTGGTCACCAACGTTACCGGCGATCATCTCGGATTGAAGGACGTGCATTCGATCAAGCAGTTGGCCGCGGTGAAGCGGGTCGTCGTGGAAGCGGTGCCTCGCAATGGTTTCGCCGTGCTGAACGCCGACGACGAGTTGGTCCTCGAGATGCGGAAGCACTGCTCGGGTTCAGTGATCCTGTTCTCAATGCAGGGAGAACACGAGTTCGTCGAGCGATGGGTCCGTCGCGGCGGGAAGGCCGTCACTCTCCAGAGAGGAAACCTCGGGGAGATGATGGTGATCCGGGAAGGCCGCCGGACCATGCCTGTTGGCTGGATCCATCAGCTCCCCTCGACCTTCGAAGGACGGGCCCGGATGATGGTGGCCAACGCGCTGGCGGCGGCAGCGGCGGCGCATGCTTGCGGGGCGCACCTGCACGACATCCGTCAGGGGCTCCGCAGTTTCAGCACTTCCATCTACCATGCCCCCGGCCGCTTGAACCTCTTCGACCTCAACGGTGTGCGGGTCCTGGTGGACTATGCGCACAACCCCCATGGCCTGGAGACTGTCGGCGACTTCGTGGAACGCATGACGTCGATGCCCTCCGACGGCGCGCCACCGGGAACGCCGTCATGGTCGGCCAATCTCAGGGTCGCTGTGGTGGCCACACCCGGGGATCGCCGAGACGAGGACATGCGGGAGCTCGGACGTGTGGCCGCGCGCTATTTCGACGACCTCATCATCCGGGAGGATCGGAATCCGCGCGGGCGCAAGCGGGGCGAGACGGCCCAGCACGTCCTGGAAGGTGCCCGGGAAGCGATGAAGGCGGGCGCCAGAGCAGGAAGCGTGGAGATCGTGCTCGACGAGATGGAGGCGACCCGTCGGGCCCTGGATCGATCCCGGCCGGGCGACCTCGTGGTGCTGTGCGTGGACTATGCCACTGAGGTGTGGAAGGAGCTGGAGGGCAGGAAGTCTCTGGCCCACCCGCGCGCCCTGCCTCCCCGCGAGAGCGGAGACGGGCAGGTGGAGGGGCTATCCGGCGACCCGGACCTCATCGAGTTCGGCGCCGGCCTCTAGATTCCTGCGTTCAGCCTCGGCGACGAGCCAGGAGTTGCTCCTGGCCCAGTTCAGTTCACACTAGCCCGCATCGGCATCGCCCAGGACGCGACCGAGCGTCAGCTCAGAGAAATCCTCGCGGTGTACACGTCGAACTTCGAGAGCGCTCCGTCGGGATTGTCGCCCGTGCTGTTGGAGTTGTCCGCCCACGATGGGTAGAAGCGCCCGGCGTGGAACGTCAGCCCCGTGTAATCCCCGTACTGCACCCCGTTCGCCGCTGCGATGGCGTTGGACGTACCCTCACTCACCTGGACGTTGGGGAGGAAGCTGAGCCCTCCGTCGACACTCGCCGTGGCGAAGAACTGGGCATCGTCGTTGGGGACGCCGTTCGTGTCGCCCGGTCCACCGGTCCCCAGGTCGTTGCGCGAATCGTGCCATGAGACGGCAACGTTGCCGGAGGTCTGATCGAGTGCGATCCGAGGATTGAACTGGCTGTTGTGGCCCGCGTCGTCGTTCACCCTGACTGGGGTGCTCCAGGAATGCCCGTCATCGTTGGAGAACCGGACGAAGTTGTCGGTGTCGTTGCTCTCGTCGGGAAGCTCGTCCGTGTAGAGAAGATAGACCCTGCCCGTTCGTTGCCCGCCGCTGCGGTCCCAGGCGAGCCCCGTCTCCGCGTCGACCGACCGGCGGCTCTGGGGCGGGATGAAGTCGAACCCTCCGACGTTGGTCGTTCCGACCGCGATCTGGCTTCCGAAACCTTGAGGACCCAAACCGTCGGGATCGACGTTCACCCAGATGTTCGAGGGCCCCTCTGTGGGGATGTTGTCCTGGTAGACCACCATCACTTGGCCCTTCGGGCCGATGGCGACGTCTCCGAAGTTCCCCTCGGCCGAGCCCGGAGCACGTTGCGGCGCACTGAAGGCCCCGACCTGCCCGAGGCCGCTCACTCGCGCCCCGCTCGCCTCGATCGACGTGTGGCTCCCGTTGAAGACCTTCCAGTCCACCCACACGGTGCCCGCTCCCGTCGTGACGGTGGGCTGGTCGACCGGCGCCTTCGTCTTGCTGCCCGGTGGGTGCTCATCGGCCGACTTGGACAACGAGCGGATCGACCCCAGGAAGCTGAAGTTGGCTCCGCCGTCGGTGCTCAGAGCCATCATGACCAGGTGAGCCTTGCTGTCCAGGTAGGTGAGGAAGAGGTTTCCGAACTCGTCGAAGGCCATGCTGGGGTCGCAGCATGCCACGCCCAGATTGTCTCCGTCGGCGATGAGGTCCGTGGTCCAACTTCGACCGCCATCAGTGGAATAGGCCTTGAACAGCTTCGCCCCGAACTGGACGTTGGAGGCGACCGCGATGTTGTTCGGGTTGGTGGGATTGACCGCGATCGTGGTCTCCGCCTGGTTTCCCGCCATCCTCGACACGTTCACATTGGGGCTGACACTCAGACGTGGCGGTGGCGCTGAGGCGGCCGGTTCCACTGCCGCCAAGAGCCCGATCAGGAGGATGAAGGGAACGATGCCGGACCATGGCTTGAGAACGTGCATGAGAAGCCCCTCCCCTGGGCGAAAGGAACCGGACTCCAGACCCTATAGGACACCACGGACAGTGGTCAAATGGGCGTTCCTCCTTTCGTAAGCCTCGCGTAAGGGTGGCGTAAGGATGCCGGCCTAGGCTCGAGCGGGTAAAGGCCCGACGGGCCGAAAGGGAGGTGCTTCCATGCGAAGAGTCGTTGCGATCGCCGCGGTCGCAGGAGCGATGGTGGTGGCGCTGTCGGCCAGCGCATCCGCCACAGCTGGCAAAGGTTTCCTGTTCCACGACGGAGACGTCGTCCGAACGGTTGTGAACGCCGCAGCGATCCCCCAGGGCGGAACCGACCCGTTCTACAACGTCACCAACGGGGTCGAGGGCCAGCTCGGAATCGCCGGCGTTGCCCCTGGCGACGGCCCGTACCACGGCGGCGCCTGGGCCGTGAACCTGGTCACGTTCAAGGAGGGTGTCGACCCCTACCTCCTCACCTCGGATGAGGCTGTGTTTGCCGCCGAGGCCGCAGGAGACGTGACCGTGACCCGGAATCCGGACGCAGACTTCCGATGCCCCGTACTGCCGTGAGCTGACCCGTCCCCGCTCTCGGGCTTCTTCAGAGGGAGGGCTCGCCGGAGCCCTCCCTCTGTCATCTCGTAGGATGCCCGCCGATGAAGTCGGTGCGGACTGTCTCGCCCACCCTCGTCCGGCGTATGGCGATCGCCCGCCAGCGACTGCCCGGACCTCCCCCGGGCGCCGATGGGAAGGGGATCCTGGACGTCGTTCGCGACCTCGGCTGTCTGCAGCTCGACCCGATCCGGGTGGTCGAGCGGAGCCACCTCCTGGTCCTGTGGAGCAGGCTGGGCGGGTTCGACCTTGCCGAGCTCGACGCCCTGCTGTGGGAAGAGCGACAGCTTTTCGAATATTGGGCTCATCGCGCCTCGATCGTGCTGACCGAGGACTATCCGGTCCATCACCTGTTGATGCGCCGCTACCCCACCGAACGATACGCATACAGCCGCAGAGTGAAGGTCTGGCTGCGTGAGAACGAAGCGCTGCGACGATACGTCATCCGGCGCATCCGAGAGGCGGGGCCTCTCCGGTTGCGGGACTTCGAGGATCGCTCGCGGACCGGCTGGAGCTCGTCGGGGTGGACCACCGGCCGGAACGTGGAACGCATGCTCGACGTTCTGTGGACCCAGGGCAAGATCGTGGTGGCGGGGCGAGACGGGATCCAGAAGGTCTGGGACCTCGCCGATCGATGGTTCCCTGAATGGACCCCGAAGGATCGCCTTTCTGAACGGGAGATCGTGCGGAAAGCCGCCCAGCGATCGCTGCGAGCCCTCGGGGTGGCCAGGCAGCGGGACATCGAATGGCACTTCACGGTCGGCCGTTATCCCGGGCTGGCCCTTGCTCTGGGCGACTTGGAACGGAAGCGGGTGATCGAGCGGGTCCGGGTGGTGGAGGACGGGATCGAGTGGCCAGGCCCCTGGTTCGTTCACTCGGAGGACATGCCCCTCCTGGATCGGCTGGAGGATGGAGCATGGGAGCCGCGGACCACGCTGCTCTCTCCATTCGACAACCTGATCATCGAACGGGCCCGCACGGAGCAACTGTTCGGCTTCGATTTCCGGATGGAGATCTACGTGCCGAAGGCCAAGCGGCAGTACGGGTACTACGTGCTTCCGATCCTCCACGGGGACAGGATGGTCGGCCGCGTCGACCCGGCGATGGATCGAAGGCGTGGCGTGCTGGTCGTGCACGCGGTTCACGCCGAACCGGATGGGCCGACCACGCCGAAGGCCGGCCGGGCAGTGGCTGCCGCCATCGAGGACCTTGCGCGTTTCCTCGGTGCTCGCGACGTGGAATACCCGGGGGTCGTGCCGGAAGGCTGGAGGAAAGCGCTGGGCTAGGCGCCATCCTGCAACCTCACCAGCACGGCTTGGCCGTCCCGAACCGCCTCGCCCCCATTACGAGTTGCTTACGGCGCGCGAGGAGGCGTGGGCGGTGCTTGCCTGGGTAGTAGCTTCAACACGTGACGGGAACGGAGTCGACCGCGGCCATCATGGAGGACGGGAAGCGTCATCCTCGGATCCTCGTCGTCGAGGACGACCCGACCGTGGCGGAGGTTGTGGCCCGGTACCTGGAGCGCGACGGCTTCGACGTGGAGGCGGTCGAGGACGGCATCTCGGCGCTCGATAAGGTCGCCGCCGATCCCCCGGACCTGATGATCCTCGATCTCATGCTCCCTGGGCTC
>DASXTW010000033.1:0-4954 GCA_036505215.1 Actinomycetota bacterium
CGAGCGACTCCTGGTCCCACTTGAGGACCGTGCCGGTGAAGAACAGGGCGGCGGTGATCCCGGCGAGGACGACTCCGAAGATCCAGTTCGCCTCGCGGGGACGCTTGAACGAGCCGGAGACGAAGACGCGGAGCAGGTGCAGGCCGATGAGGACGATCATGGCCATGGCACCCCAGTAGTGGAAGCCCCGGATGAATTTCCCGAAAGAGACCGAGGTGATGATCCGTCGCACGCTGGCGTGGGCCAGGTTGGGATCCGGGTTGTAGAACTGGGTCAGGTAGATCCCAGTAGCAACCATCAGCACGAAGGTGATGAGCGTGAGGCCTCCCAGGGAGTAGGCCAGCTTGTTGGCGTGCTCGGGGATGGGGTACTGAAGGCCCTTCAGCCCCAGGCGCTCGTCTAAGGCATCCCAGAAGCGGCGCCAGGTGGTCGCCCCCTTCGGCTGAGCTGGGGCGGCTCCCGCGGAGACGGTGGGATCGCTCATCGGATCCTCCAGGCAAGTCCGAGCCCTGCCAGGATCAGCACAGCCGCCAAGGCGATGAACACCGGCTCCTCCACGCCCCCTACCGGGCTCCGGTCGAGCGCTTGCAGATGGGCAGCCGGACTCGGACACGGTGAGGACAAGGGCGGGGGGGTTCGCGGGGCGTTCTCCGGATCGATCACCGGTGCCCCGGGACACGCGCCGATCGATCGTTCGAGCAGGGTCAACGCCTCCGTCGTGTTCCCTGCCTCCAGCGCGGTGTCGGCCTGTTTCACCAGATCGATCTGCACCCCGCGAGTATCGTTCGACTCGGTCGCGTCGTGGACCTTGTCTATGGCATGGTCGATGACCTCGGCGACGGGAAAGGCGCCGATGTGTTCGGCGAGGATGGCGATGGCCTCCTGGATGTGGGTGATGGCCGGGACGTTCTTCTCCTCCTCGTGGGCGAGGGCGGGGGACGCGAGAACGAGAGTCAGCGCGATCAGGGCCGCGAAGGAAACGATCAGCCTTCCGCCAGTTCCAGCCATTCTCACCGGCGTTGCTCCCTTGGACGTCCGAGCCGGCATCGGATCATCCCGACCAGTGGTCGTGCAGCCACCGCATGTCGTCCCAGTGGGCACGCATCCACCACGACATCGAGCTCCAGTGCCGCTGCATCCGGGACCACGTTCCAGCGTGGCTGGACATCCAGCCCTGCATGTCGGGGAAGTCTCCGGCCATCGGCATGGAGCCCATCATGCCCGAACCACCCGTGACGCCCGGATGGTCATGGAGCCAGGTCATCCCGCCCCAGTGCTCCCGCATCCACTCCATGTCGGACCAGTGCTCACGCATCCACGTCCACTCAGCGGGGTGGTCGTCCATCCAAGTCGCGACCTGGGGATGGGATCGCATCCAGGATGTTGAGACGGCGCCGGGGGCCGGAAGGGCCGGTGACGGGCTCCGCGTCGCGAGTGCTATAGCCACGCCGGTCCCGGCGAGGACCGCGATCACCAGCCCTCCGATCACCCAGGGCTTCGGGGATCGACTCGCTGGCTGTGAAGGCTGCTGGGTTGGGGTGTGGGACATGTGAAAATCCTCCTTTCCCCGCAAGCCTGACGTCATTCCAGCCGGCTGGGATGGGACCACAGACCTGCTGCGGCTGGGACCTTGGACCCGCGCGACGCTGTAGATCCTCAGATCCACATCGACGCCTGTCAGGGCCAAGCTCCGCTTCCTGACCTCTGGATCAGCGGCCCTCGAGGGCAGCCTTCCGGCTCTCGAACTCCTCCCGATCGATCTCCCCCCGCGCGAATCGCTCCTCGAGGATCGCTATGGCACCACCGGGTGAGCCGGCCGACCGTTCTCTTCCCTCAGACGAGAAGGAGCGGATTACCCACACTGCGAGGACGATCAAGCCCCCCCAGAAAGCCAACATGAACAGCCCCATGACGAGCCACCCAGCCCATCCTCCTGGACCCCAACCCCACATCACTGAGGCATCTCCTCGATACAACCCTTTGTCTCCTAGGTTCCCAACTGGTGCGGCGTCGACAGCAGGCAAAAGGTCCTGGTCGCGGCGGGACCATCGGACTGACATGCCCAAGCGACCTTTGTCCACGATCCCCACGCCCTCTCACGATGGTGGCAGGAAATCTCCGCCGGAGTTCCCGTTACCGGCTGAGCGGTCGGCCCGTCCACGCTCCGCCTCGATGGCCAGTCTTCTTACCGACCGAGGATCCGCCGACCTCCCGCGCGACATTGGACGTCCTCGCCGGGCGGCCGGGCACCGCCCGGGACCCGGCCTCCTCGTTGCCAACCCGGATCTCAGAGGGACCGACCATTGGACCCGGTCCCAACGGGACGTTCGGCCCTCATGGGCCTGAAGGAACGGCAGGAACATGGCTCAACGGGCGGTCATCGAAGGAGGGATCTCGATGTTCGACCGCATCGTATTGGCGGCGAACGGTGCCGCGAACAGCTGGAAAGCTGTGTGGGCAACGGTGGATCTGGCTGAGAAGCGTCGGTCCGACGTGCTCGTGCTTCACGTTCTGGAGGGACCGAAGGATCCACCGCTTTCCGACGTGGGCGGCTCCACCGGCGACTGCATCGAGTTCGTCGACAAGGCTGTGAGCATCCTGAAGGATGCCGGGGTGAGTGCCACGGGCGAGGCTCGCATGTCCGCGAGCGCATCCGTGCCCTGGATGATCGTGGAGGCGGCGAGGGAACGCGACGCGAGCCTCATCGTGATCGGCTCTGGGGATCGAACCGACGGGGACGACCCGTTCCTGCGGAACGTGACCGAGCGCGTCCTCCACATCGCGCCGTCATCCGTGCTGGTGGTCCGGTAGCCGGTGAGCCGCTACGGCCAGGGCTGGCTAACCTTGGGTGCCGGGAGTGGTCGTGTGCCTGGCCAGGTACGCAGCTGCTTCGGCTCTGCGCGCGACCTCGAGCTTCGACAGGATGCTCGAGACGTAGTTCTTCACTGTCTTCTCCGCTAATCGGAGGTCGTCGCCGATCTCCTTGTTCGTCTTTCCCTCGGCAACGAGCGACAGGATCCGCTCCTCCTTCGGGGAGAGACGGGCGAGCTTCTCATCCTTCAATAGGTGCTTGCCCTTGGGGAGCCGGTCCAGGACCGCGGTCGTGACTCCCGGGTCCAGGAGGCTCCCGCCCGTCCCTACCGTGCGGATCGCTCGGACGAGCTCACCCCCTCGCACCTCCTTCAGGACGTATCCGGAGGCCCCCGCCATGATCGAGGCGAACAGCGCCTCGTCGTCCGCGAAGGAGGTCAGCATGATCACCGCGGTCCTGGGGTGGCGGGCCCGGATGTCTCGGTTCGCCTCGATCCCGCTTCCGTCCGCGAGGCGGACGTCCATGACCACGACGGGGTCGAGCCCGATCCGCCTCGTCGATGGCTTCCCGGACCGAGGCTGCCTCGGCGGTGACGACGATGACGTCCCTCGCCTGAAGCAGCGCCTTCACGCCGTTCCGGACGACCTCGTGGTCGTCGACGAGGAGGACGCGGAGGGGATGCTCGCTCACGGCGGGAATCCTAGCCGGCGGTCGCGGTCGCCAGGACGTCTCCCACTCGATCCAAGAAATCCTTGATCGTCGCTTCCGCAACTCGGTGGAACAGCGCTCGGTCCAGGGCCCTCCCCACGGCGCCCAGGGCTGGTTTGTACCGGGCACCGACCGACAGCTGGGTTCGATCTCGGCCCAACGGGGCGATCTCGAGGTCCGCTGGACGTGTTCTGCCCGGTGCCGGTTCAACTTCCTCACCATGGAAGGAAACTCCCCCTGCCCGACCCGCTGGCGTGCGAGCACGCGGTCGAGCCCATGTCGCACGTCGAGAACATGAGGCGGTGGCGGGAAGGTCGCACGTCGGCCCCTGTCACCGACTGATCGCCCAACTGCAAGTGGCCGTCTGCGCGGGCCAAGGGGCCCCACAGACGCGAGGACAGACGCCCCTCGATGACCTCGGTTCGCTGGAACCTTATCGGTAAGCGAAAGGAGGCGGCATGGATCCGAAAGGCGGTGTCTTCTTGCTGGTGCTGTTTCAGGCACCGACGACAAGCTGAACGCCGCCGCCGTGCTGGCCGTGGGAGCCGCGGCTAGGTCGGCCTCCAGCCGGGGGAACAGGCTCTCCAGCCCGCCCGGCTTCCAGGACATCGGCAGGACGGTCTTTTACGGGAACCGCACCGGTTCTCCGAACTGGAGCTCGACCCGCTTGCCGATCCGGGCAGCAGGAGGGCCAAACCCCACCTCGGAGAGCAGTTTCTCCCCTCGCTCCTCGGCGTCTCGCGCCGCCGCCGCCAAGCCAGGAGCCCGGCGATTCCAAAAGCTCGGGTTCCACATCGGCCATCGGCCGGGGAATCTCGATGAAGTCGCGGATGAACATGGTGGCGAGTGTCGGGGGTCGCGGCGCCGGCGGCCGAGGGCCGAAGGACCCGCCCCAGCCGGGACCATCGACCGATCACATCCACTGGCCCACCTTGCAGACTTCTTCGGGAACCGGGCAGGAGTAAACGGAAGGAGCGATTCAGATGAAGAGATTCCGGACTCGTTGGCTGCTGGCAGCAGCGGGGGTCACGATGGTACTCGGGTTGAGCAGTTGCGGTGGAGGAGGAAATGGTGTTGACGCTACGCTCTCCAACTTCAAGATCGACCTCGGTAAAGCCTCGGCCAGCAGCGGTGAGGTGACATTCAACATCAAGAACGATGGGCCATCTGTGCATGAGTTCGTGGTCCTCAAGACCGATCTCGCCCCGGATCAGCTCCCCACGACCCAGGAGGACGGCGTCACGGTTGCCGATGAGGAGGCTCCGGGGATCGAACCAGTTGACGAGGTCGAGGACATCGCGAGCGGCGCCTCGGCGGACTTGAAGGTCGACCTCCAGCCCGGCAGCTATGTGTTGATCTGCAACATCTCCTCCGACGGAGGCCACTACGTCCAAGGCATGCGCACGGCGTTCACGGTGAGCTCCTAGCGCCGAG
>DASXTW010000034.1:0-6778 GCA_036505215.1 Actinomycetota bacterium
GCGGCGGCCGGCGCGCCGGCCGCCGCGACCCTGATCGCGCTGTCCTTCCACGGCGGGGACGCCAGCGCCGTATCCATCTACATCTTGGCCGTCGTTGCGGCAACGGCCGTCGGCGGGCTGTGGACCGGGCTGGCCTCAGCCGTCCTCTCGTTCCTTGGGCTGAACTTCTTCTTCACGCCGCCCCAGCACACCTTCCGGGTGAGCAAGGGGGAAGATCTCGTCGCGCTGATCGTGTTCCTGATCGTCGCGGTGATCGTCGGGACCCTCCTGGCCCGTGCGCTCGAGGAGCGCGATCGGGCCTCACGCCGAGAGCGGGAGACGCGTCTCCTCAACTACTTCGCGTCCAAGCTCCTGTCGGGGGATCCTCTCGACCGGGTCCTCGACGACTTCGCCAACGCGCTCCTCGAGCCCTTCTCGCTTGCCCGGTGCGAGATTCATGTTCGAGCGGACGATCTCGTCCTGGACGGAAAGGCCGAACGCGCCGACGTCACGGAGGGGGTGGAGGTCGCTGTGCTGCTCCTGGTGGGGAAAGTGGAGCTCGGGACCCTCATCGCGGTCCGGCGGGCAGGCCTGGACCCGCCGGCCGGGGACGACCGCGCCCTCCTGGAGGCCTGCGCCAAGCAGGTGGCGGTGGCGGTGGAGCGCACCCGCCTGGACAGGCAGGTAGAGGGAGCTCGCCTGGACGCCGAGACCAACCAGCTTCGCGCCGCGATGTTTTCCTCGGTCACGCACGACCTCCGAACCCCACTGGCCTCCATCAAAGCCGGGGTCACCAGCCTGCTCGACGAGGGGGTGACGCTTCAACCAGACCAGCGGCGGGAGCTCCTGCGCACCGTCCTCGAGGAGACCGACCGGCTGAACCGGCTGGTCGGCAACATCCTCGACCTGGCCAGGGTTCGGGCCGGTGCATTGGTCCCGGCGAAGCAGCCGACCGCGATCGACGAGGTGATCGAGTCGGTGCTGCACCGGATGAAGCCGGCGCTCTCGCGCGTGCGGGTTCGGACCCTTGTGCGTCCGGACCTGCCCGAGGTGCCGATGGATCCGGTCCAGATCGATCAGGTCCTGTCGAACGTGCTAGAGAACGCGGCCCGGTTCAGTCCACCGGGTGGGGAGATCCTGGTCTCGGCAGCCCCGTGGCAACGTTCGGTTCGGGTGCGGGTGGCGGACCAGGGCCCCGGCATCCCCGCGGGAGAGCGGGAACGGGTGTTCGAGCCCTTCTTTCGTCACGACGCCGGAGAAGCCCGAACCGGGAGCGGCCTGGGCCTGGCCATCGCCCGCGCGGTGGTGGTGGCGCACGGCGGGCGTATCTGGATCGAGGGATCCCCCGCGGGTGGCACCGCGGTGGTGTTCGAGCTTCCGGTGGCCGCCGCCCGGCCGGTGAGGCAGGAACCCTCTACGTGACCACCATCCTGGTGGTCGACGACGAGCCGCAGATGCGCCGAGCTCTCCGGACCAGCCTGGAGGCTCACGGCTACATCGTGCATACGGCCGGAACGGGCGCGGAGGCCCTGATGGCCGCGGCCGAAGCCTCCCCGGACCTCATCTTCCTGGACCTCGGGCTCCCCGACCTGGATGGCACCGAGGTGATTCGGCGGATCCGCTCGTTCTCCGAGGTCCCGGTCATCGTCCTGTCGGTCCGCGACCGTCAGGCCGACAAGGTCTCGGCCCTCGACGCCGGCGCGGACGACTACGTGGCCAAGCCGTTCGGCATGGAGGAGGTGTTGGCCCGGCTCCGGGCTCAGCTCCGCCGGGCTCAGCCGGAGGAGGCGGGCCCGGCGGTGCTCCGGTTCGGGGACCTCGAGGTCGACCTGGCCCGGCACCTGGTGACCCTGGCCGGAGCGCCGGTGCACCTGACCAGGACGGAGTACGCCTTGCTCGAGGCCTTCGTCACCAACCCGGGCAAGCTCCTCACTCACCCGTGGCTCCTGCGGAAGGTGTGGGGCCGCGGCTACGGCGAGGAGAGCCACTACCTACGGGTCTACGTACGGGCCCTGCGGCGCAAACTCGGGGACCAGGCTGCCGCGCCGACCCTCATCCTCACCGAGCCGGGCGTCGGCTACCGGTGGATCGCCGAGCGGTCAGAGCCGCCCAACTAGAATCGCCTTTCGTGGCCACGCACGTCGGACGTCGTCCCGTCTCCGGGGGATTGCTGAAGCGCCTTCTGGTCGGACGCGCCCTGGCCACCCACAAGCAAGAGCACCAGCTCCTGCCGAAGTCCCTTGCCCTGCCGGTGTTCTCCTCGGATGCCCTGTCCTCGGTGGCCTACGCCACCGAGGAGATGATGCTGGTGCTGGTGGCAGCCGGGGCGAGCGCCCTGGCCCTGAAGCTCCCGATCGCCCTGGCCATCGCTGGGCTCATGGTCATCGTGGTCACGTCGTATCGTCAGACCGTACGGGCCTATCCGCGGGGCGGCGGCTCGTACATCGTGGCCCGGGAGAACCTGGGGACCGTCCCGGGCCTCGTCGCCGCCGCGGCCATCCTGACCGACTACGTGCTGACCGTCGCGGTCAGCGTCACCGCTGGGACCATCGCCATCACCTCCGCCATCCCCGAGCTGACCGAGCACAAGGTGGGATTGGCGCTCCTCCTCGTGGGGTTCGTCACCCTCGTCAACCTGCGAGGCGTTCGAGAAGCGGGGACGTTCTTCGCCCTGCCGACCTACGGGTTCGTGGCCATGGTGGTGTTCACGTTGGCCGTGGGCCTGGTGCGCTGCTTCGGCGGGTGCCCCGTCGCGTCGACCTCCACGCTCCTGCTGGAACAGGAGGCCGGGCTCACGCTGTTCCTGGTGCTGAAGGCGTTCGCCTCGGGGGCCACGGCCCTGACGGGCGTAGAGGCGATCGCCGACGGCGTGCAGGCCTTCCGCAGGCCCCAGTCTCGGAACGCGGCCACCACGCTCAGCATCATGGCCGCCATCAGCATCACGATGTTCCTCGGGATCACCGTGCTCGCCCGGCTGCTCGAGGTTCGCGTCACCCACGACATCGCGACGTCGAAATCCGTCCTCGCTCAGATCGGACAGACCGTGTTCGGTGCCGGTGATCCCCTGTTCTATCTGCTGCAGGTGTTCACTGCGGGAATCCTCGTGCTGGCCGCGAACACGTCCTTCCAGGACTTCCCCCGCCTGTCGTCGATCCTGGCCAGGGACCGGTTCATGCCGTCGCAGTTCCGCAACCGCGGTGACCGGCTGGTGTTCTCGAACGGCGTGCTGGTCCTGGCCGGGCTGGCCAGCCTGCTCGTCTGGGTGTTCGACGCCAACCTGACTCGGTTGATCCAACTGTACGTGGTCGGAGTCTTCACCGCGTTCACCCTGTCCCAGGCCGGGATGGTGGTCCGGTGGATCAGGGTCAAGGGATCGAAGTGGCAGCGCAGTGCGATCATCAACGGCGTCGGGGCCACCGCGACCGGCATCGTCCTGGTCATCGTGACGATCACGAAGTTCCGCGGTGGCGCGTGGATCGTGATCTCCGCCATCCCGGTGATCGTCGCGTTCTTCCTCGCGGTCCACCACCACTACGTCCGGGTGGGGGCGGCCCTCCAGGCCGGGGGCCTGTCGGCCAAGCAGCAGGCACGGAACACCTTCGTGGTGGTCGTCCCCGACCTCGGCCCGGCCACGGTGGACGCTGTGGGCTACCTTCGGGCCGTTCGGCCGGAACGGGTTCGGCCGCTGTGGGTGGGTCCGGGAGCCGCGTTCCCGGCGGCCGCATCCGAGTGGAAGCTGCGCTGCCCTCGTCTGGGGAGCCTGGAGCTCCTTCCCGAAGGCGACGAGCACCTCGTCCGGGAGCTCCGTCGGTATCTGCACTGGATGGATCGTGGGCCCGGCGACTTCGTGACCGTGGTCCTTCCCGAGCTGCTGTCCGGACGGTCGTGGCTCCAGTTCCTCCGCCATCGGTCGGCGCTCTTGATCAAGACTTCGCTGCTGTTCCAGGAGGGGGTCGTGGTCACCGACGTCCCGCTGCTTCCCGAAGAACGGCTCGCCGCCGAGGCACACGCCGAGCGTCCGGTCGAACCCGAGCGGAACGTGGTGGTGATCCCCGTATCCGCCGTCCACGACGCCACGGTCAGGGCCGTGGTGTACGCCAAGTCGCTCAAGCCAGCAGCGATCGAGGGCCTGTTCTTCATGACCGATCCGGAGGAGACGGGCCCGATCGTCGATGCCTGGCACGACCGGGGGATCGACGTACCGCTCATCCTGGCCGAGGCTCCGTTCCGGAACCTGGGGGAGCCGCTCCTCGACGAGATCAGGAAGCACACGGGCCGGCGCGACACCGTCGTCACCGTCGTCCTGCCGGAGCTGATCGCCGCGCACTGGTGGGAGAACTTGCTGCACAACCAGACCGCCTTCTACTTCAAGCGGCTGCTCCTGTTCGAGCCGGACGTCGTCGTGACCAGCGTTCCGGTCCACCTCCGGCGGTCGGCGGAGCGAGGCCTCGCTCCAGCCGTGTCCGCATAGGGTTCGGTGCGGATGTCCCAATCCACGATCCCTCGAACCGCGACGGTAGGCGGCCTGGTGAAGCGGATCCTCGTGGGGCGGCCGATGGCCTCCTACCAGATCGAGCACACGTTGCTGCCGAAGGTGTTGGCGCTTCCGGTGTTTTCCTCGGACGCCCTCTCGTCGGTCGCGTACGCGACCGAGGAGATCCTCCGCGTACTGCTCGGGGCCACCGCGGCCGCGCTCGCCTACCGATACGTGATGCCGATCGCCATCGCGATCGCCACGCTCATGCTGATTGTGATCGCCTCCTACCGGCAGACCGTCCGCGCGTACCCGAACGGGGGCGGCGCATACATCGTGAGCAAGGAAAACCTGGGGACCCTTCCCGGCCTGGTGGCCGCGGGGGCCCTCCTCGTCGACTACGTCCTCACGGTCTCGGTCTCGGTGGTGGCGGGCGTATTCGCCTTCACATCAGCGGCCACGGGCCTTCTGCCCTACCGCATCGAGCTCTCGATCGGGTTCGTGCTGCTGATCACCCTGGCCAACCTGCGGGGCGTGCGCGAGTCGGGCACGCTGTTCGCCTTCCCCACGTACGCCTTCATCGTGTCGATCGTGACGATGATCGGCGTCGGGTTGTTCCGCTGCCTCGGCGGATGCCCGTCGGTCGAGCCGATCGCCCCGGCCGCCGACCTGGCGCGGGTGGCCGGCCCCATCGGCCTGTTCGTCATCCTGCGAGCCTTCTCCTCGGGCTCGACGGCCCTCACTGGCGTCGAGGCCATCTCGAACGGCGTGCCCGCCTTCCGGCGGCCGCAGTCCAAGAACGCCGCCGACACCCTGGCCATCATGGGGGCGATCGCCATCACGATGTTCCTCGGCATCTCCTTCCTGGCCAGCCGGATGCACGTGATCGTGAGCGACGAGCGGTCGGTGGTGGCGCAGATCGCCCATGCGGTCTTCGGCGGCGGGTTCTTCTTCTTCGTGGTCCAGATCTTCACCACGGCGATCCTGGTCCTGGCGGCGAATACCTCCTACCAGGACTTCCCTCGGCTCTCGGCCATCCTCGCCCGAGACCGGTTCCTCCCAAGGCAATTCGCCAACCGGGGGGACCGGCTGGTGTTCTCCAACGGCGTGGTGGTCCTGACGGCGCTGGCGTGCTTGCTGATCGTGGTGTTCGACGCGGACCTCACCCGCCTGATCCAGCTGTACGTCGTCGGCGTGTTCACGTCGTTCACGCTGTCGCAGACCGGGATGGTCCGGCACTGGCTGAAGGAGAAGCGGAGGGGGCCGAACGCCGCGCGGGGCTGGCGCCGCTCCATCGTCATCAATGGGATCGGCGCGACGGCGACGTTCGTGGTGCTGGTCGTGGTGACGTACACGAAGTTCAGGCATGGGGCGTGGATCGTGATCGCGGCGATGCCCTTCATCGTGATGATGTTCATGTCCATCCACCGGCACTACGAGGCGGTGCTGCGGGAGCTTCGGCGGGGCAGGGTGCGACCCGGCGAGGTGGGCGTCAACCACATCGTGCTGCTCGTCATGGACCTGGATGTCGCCACAGCGGAGGCAGTGGGGGCCATCCGATCGATCCGACCGACCGAATGGCGGGTCGTGTACCCCTCGAACGAAGGCATCCCTGCCGAGCTCCGGGATCGATGGCGAGACTTCTCCATGGGTGCGCCCAACCTCGAGCCGCTTCCCGTCCCCGACGGGGATCTGCTGGAGGCCGTCCGAAGGTACGTACGGAAGGTCAACCGCGGGCCCAGGGACTTCGTGAACGTGTTCGTCCCCGAGGTCGTTCAGGAGGGCCTGGCGGCCTATCTGATCCGTCGGCGGGCCCTGGTGCGCCTGAAGGCCGGCCTGCTCCGAGAGCCCAACATCGTGGTCACCGATGTGCCGGTGTTCGTTGAACACGGGCGGCCGGTCGGCGTGGACGGCCGGCCCCTCATCCCCACCAGGACCGTGGCGCTCGTGTTCGTCGCGGGGGTGCACGATGGGACGATCCGGGCCCTAAACTACGCGGCGTCGCTCGAGGCCTCTGAGACCCGGGCCGTGTACTTCGACCTCGACCCGGAGGCCTCTCAGCGGATGCAGGAGGAGTGGGGAGAGCGGGGCTGCCAGATCCCGCTCGACATCGTGGAGGCGCCGTTCCGGGACCTGACCGGCCCCATCCTGGAGGAGGTCCGCCGGTTCACCGCCCGCCCGGACACCCTAGCGATCGTGGTGCTGCCGGAGTTCGTCGTTCGCAAGTGGCGCCACTGGCCGCTGCACAATCAGGCCGCGCTGTTCGTCAAGCGGCTGCTCCTGTACGAGCCCCGGGTGATCCTGTCGAGTGTGCCGTTCGCCCTG
>DASXTW010000035.1:0-5010 GCA_036505215.1 Actinomycetota bacterium
CCAGCTCCATCCCCAGGTAGCGGGTTCTCAGGTCGGCGCTCATGGTTCAACCTCCTCCTCTTCGGCGGGCGGCTCGGCCCTGCCCTCGTGTTCCTTCAGCTGGCCGGGAGGGTGACGCTCCACCCCGGCGAGCTGCTCGTAGAAGTGCCATCGCTCATCGGCGTCCGCCTGGGCCAGCCTCTGGAGCTCATCATGCTCCCGAGGCCGGGATCGCCCGAGCATGGCGAACCGCGCCTCCTTGGCCTGAAAGTCCCTCACCGGCATGCTGGGCCGCCTGCTGTCGAGCTGGAACGGCCGATCGCCACCCTCCTCGTGCCGCGGGTCATACCGGTACAGCGGCCAGAACCCGGACTTCACCGCCTCACCCTGGTGCGTCATCGACGTGGACATGTCGATGCCGTGCTCGATGCACGTACTGTACGCGATGACCACGGAGGGCCCGTGCCAGGACTCGGCCTCTGCGAGCGCCTTGACCGTTTGGGCGTTGTCGGCTCCCATGGCCACTTGCCCCACGTAGACGTTGCCGTACGCGGCGGCGATCATCCCCAGGTCCTTCCGCCCGATGGGCTTACCGCCGGTGGCGAACTTGGCGACGGCGCCCCGGGGAGTCGCCTTCGAGGCCTGCCCTCCTGTGTTCGAGTACACCTGCGTGTCCAGGACCAGGATGTTGACGTCCCGCCCGGTGGCCAGGACGTGGTCCAGGCCACCGAACCCGATGTCGTAGGCCCACCCGTCGCCGCCCACGATCCACACGCTCTTTCGGACGAGCGCGTCCGCCAGCGAGAGCAGTTCGCGGGCCGCGGACGACTCGAGCGGTTCCAGGCGCCGCTGCAGATCGGCCACCCGCCTGCGCTGGTCGTCGATGCCGGCCTCGGTGGACTGGTCGGCCGAACGGAGCTCGTCGGCCAGGTCCGCCCCCACCTCCGAGGCCAGCTCCGCGAGCAGCTCGCGCGCGTGGGTGGCCTGGTGATCGATGGCCAGGCGCATCCCCAGCCCGAACTCGGCGTTGTCCTCGAACAGCGAGTTCGACCAGGCCGGGCCGCGCCCGTCCCGCCCGACGCTCCACGGCGTCGTGGGGAGGTTCCCGCCGTAGATCGACGAGCATCCCGTGGCGTTTGCTATCAGGATCCGGTCCCCGAACATCTGTGACAGAAGCTTCAGGTACGGGGTCTCGCCACAGCCTGCACAGGCTCCCGAGAACTCGAACAACGGCTCGAGCATCGGCGAGCCCTTGATGGAAGCCACCTTGACGTCCCGCTTGTCGGGCGGCGTGATTTCCTGGAAGAACTCGAAATTGGCCCGCTCCTCCTCGAGGTGCTCGGGCTTGGGCTCCATGTTGATGGACTTGTGCCTGACCTCCTCCTTGCTCTTGGCCGGGCAGACGTCCACACACACGCCGCAGCCCGTGCAGTCGTCGGGCGCAACCTGAATGGTCATCCACAGGCCCGGGTTCTCCCTGTCGCGCCACTCCTTGTGTTGGAACGATCCCGGCGCGTTATCGGCTGCGATGGGCTCGAACACCTTCATCAAGATGGCCGCGTGCGGGCACACCAGCGCGCACTTCGCGCAGTCGATGCAGATCTCGGGATCCCAGATCGGGATCTCGTGGGCGATGGACCGCTTCTCCCACTTCGCCGTGCCGGTGGGGAACGTGCCGCCTACGGGGAGTGCCGAGACGGGCAGGAGGTCGCCCTGCCCGGCGATCATCTTCGCCGTGACCCGCTGAACCAAGTCGGGGGCCTCGGGCGAGACGGGGGGGAGCCGGTGGAGCTCGCCGGCCACGGTCTGTGGAACCTTCACCTCGTGCAGGCCCTCCAGGGCCTTGTCCACAGCCGCGTAGTTCATATCCAGCACCGCCTTGCCTCGCTTGCCGTAGCTCTTCTCGATGGCCTGCTTGATGCGGGCGATGGCCTCCTCCTGGTCGAGGACCCCCGCCAGGGCGAAGAAGCACGTCTGGAGGACCGTGTTGATGCGCGCTCCCAGGCCAACCTCGTTCGCCACCTTCTGGGCGTCGACCACGTAGAGCCTCAGTTCCTTGTCGATGACCTGGCCTTGTGTCTCGACCGGGAGGTGCTCCCAGACCTCGTCGGGCCCGTACGGGCTGTTCAGCAGGAACGTGGCCCCCCGCCCGGCCACCTCCAGGACGTCCATCCGCTCCAGGAAGTGGAACTGGTGGCAGGCCACGAAATTGGCCCGCTTGACGAGATACGTGGACCGGATCGGGCGGGGCCCGAATCGGAGGTGCGAGACCGTCAGGGCCCCGGCCTTCTTCGAGTCGTAGACGAAGTATCCCTGGGCGAACAGGTCGGTCGCCTCGCCGATGATCTTGACCGAGCTCTTGTTCGCGCTCACGGTCCCGTCGGCGCCCAGGCCGTAGAACACGGCCCGTACCACGTCGTCCGGCTCGGTGGAGAACGACCGATCGACGTCCAGGCTGGTGTGGCTCACGTCGTCGTAGATGCCCACCGTGAAGTGGTTCTTCGGCTCGGGCTTGGCTAGCTCGTCGAACACGGCCTTGGCCATGGGGGGGTCGAACTCCTTGGACGACAGGCCGTACCGGCCGCCGATGACCCTGGGCATGGCGGGGAACCTTCCGGCGACCACCTCTTCGGTCAGGGCCGTGACGACGTCCTGGTACAGGGGCTCGCCGGGGGCACCGGGCTCCTTGGTCCGGTCCAGCACCGCCAGGGCCTTTGCCGTGCGCGGGAGCGCCGCCGCGAAGGCCTGGGGGGAGAAAGGCCGGAACAGCCGGACCTCCAGGACCCCGACCCTCTCGCCGGCGGCCGTCAGGCGCTCGATGGTCTCCTGCACGGCTCCGACCCCCGAGCCCATCTGAACGATCACGCGGTCGGCCTCCGGATGACCGGAGTAGTCGAACAGGTGATAGCCGCGCCCGGTGAGCTCACCGAAGCGGTCCATCGTCCATTGCACGACCGAAGGGGTGATCGCGTAGAAGGGGTTCGCCGCCTCGCGGGCCTGGAAGAACACGTCGGGGTTCTGGGCCGAGCCCCGCAGCACGGGGTGGTCCGGGGACAGGGCCCGCTCCCGGTGGGCCCTGACCAGGTGGTCGTCGATCATCGTCCGGAGCACGTCGTCGCCCACCGGCTCGATGACGTTGATCTCGTGCGAGGTGCGGAACCCGTCGAAGAAGTGCAGGAACGGAACTCGGGCCTCCAACGTGGAGGCGTGCGCGACGACCGCCAGGTCCTGGGCCGCCTGCACCGAGGAGGAAGCCAGCATGGCCCAGCCCGTGGACCGGGCCGCCATCACGTCGCTGTGGTCCCCGAAGATCGACAGCGCGTGGGTGGCGACGGCCCGGGACGCCACGTGGAATACCGTCGAGGTCAGCTCCCCGGCGATCTTGAACATGTTCGGGATCATCAGCAGGAGGCCCTGCGACGCCGTGAACGTCGTACACAGGGCCCCGGCCTGGAGGCCGCCGTGGACCGCGCCGGCGGCCCCGCCCTCGCTCTGCATCTCGATAACCTCGGGGACGGCCCCCCACAGGTTGGACCTGCCCGCGGTCGACCACGCATCCGCAAGCTCGCCCATGGGCGACGATGGCGTGATCGGGTAGATCGCGATGACCTCGCTCGCCGCATGGGCGATCCTGGCCGCTGCCTCGTTCCCGTCGACCGTGATGTGCCGCTTCGCCACGCGCCCGCTCATCCTTCGCGCTCCTCCTCGAGGGTGTCTGTGCCTTGGTAGAGCATGCGCGAGGGTAGGAGCGGGCACCGCGGCCGTCCGGCCCTCTTGGGACGGGCCCTCCAGCCTCTCCGAGCGGTTCCACGTAAAACATGGATTCCGGGCCAATCGTCCCGAACGGGAGGGGACCAATGCCCTACAGTCCTGTGGGCGGCCTTCCTAGAGTGGTGAGGGAAGGAGGTGAGCAAGGATGCTCGACTATTGGGACGAGATCACGAACCTGGAGCTTCGGATGGACGACGCCCTGCGTCGGTTCCTCGGGACCCGGGGCCGTATCGCGTACCCGGTCCTTCCGCTGTTCGTCCACCGGCCGTTCCTCCCGGCGACGGACGTCTACACCAAAGACGGCGACCTGATCGTGCGGGTCGAGCTCCCGGGTATCGACCCACGCGAGGATGTCTCCGTGCAGGTCGATGGCGGCGAGCTCGTCGTTCGCGGCGAGCGGAAGCAGGAGGAGGAGGTGAAGGAGGAGGCCTACTACCGGATGGAGGCCTCGTTCGGCTCCTTCGAGCGCCGCATCCCGATGCCCGAGGGTATCGACGAGAAGGCGATCGACGCCGAGTACACGGACGGCGTCCTGACCGTGACCGTGCCGAAGGCGGCCAGGGAGATCGAGCCGCCCAAGGCGACTGAGATCCCGATCAAGATCGCCAAGGCGGTCAAGGCCGCGTGAGCTCCGGATAGACTGATCCGCCCGGCGGGATCGCTCCCGCCGGGCGGATCGCTCGTTCGACTGGGCTCAAGCTGCCGCCGAGTGGATACTCAGGGCGATGCCGACCTCCGGTTCCTGCCGGATCGAGTTGTGGACCGTGCAGTGGTCGACCACGGCCAGGAGGGCCCGGCGGTGGGACTCGTTCAGGAACGCCGGAACCACCACCCCCAGCTGCACCGACGCGACGCGCGCAGCGTCGGGATCCATAGCGAACTGGCACCGGACCTTCAGGCCATCGACCGGCAGCGAGTGCCGACGGAGGAACCGCTCCGCATAGAACCCCACGCAGCTCGCCAGTCCCGCGATGAAGAGCTCCGTCGGGGTCGGCCCTTCGTCGCCTCCACCAGCTCTGAGAGGCTGGTCCACGATCACCTGGTGGCCTCGAACGTCGATCTCGAAGCGGTCCCCGTCCTGATACCGAACGGTCATCTGGTTCATCCTCTTCGACCTCTACCCATTTCCATTCACTCCTAGATGAAAAGCGCGACGGCGTCCTGCGCTTCGAGCAGGGCGGTCGTCGCACCGGTCGGTTCGGCTAGGCCGTCGATCAGGTCCTCGCGGGTGAGTCCAAGCAGGTCCATGGTCATCTGGCA
>DASXTW010000036.1:0-2530 GCA_036505215.1 Actinomycetota bacterium
CCGCGTGGCGTTCCAGGGACTGCCGGCTCGGATCTGCTGGCTCGGCTACGGCGAGCGGGCCCAGGCGGGCCTGCGGTTCAACGAGATGGTGGCGAGCGGCGAGCTCTCGGCGCCGATCGTGATCGGTCGCGACCACTTGGACTCGGGCAGCGTGGCCAGCCCGTACCGTGAGACCGAGGGGATGCGTGACGGCTCCGACGCCATCGCCGACTGGCCGATCCTCAACGCCCTGGTCAACACCGCGGCCGGCGCGCACTGGGTGAGCGTCCACCACGGTGGCGGGGTGGGGATCGGGTACTCGATCCACGCCGGGATGGTCGTCGTGGCCGACGGGACGGTCGAATCGGCGTCACGCTTGGAGCGGGTGCTGACGAGTGATCCGGGGATGGGCGTCGTGCGCCACGCCGACGCGGGTTACGACCGGGCCCTGGATGTCGCCCGAGACCGCGGTATCCGGCTCCCTTGGTTGGAATAGCCTCCAGCGCGACGGATTAGCTGCCCTCGAGCGGGCGCCGAGGGAACCCGAAAGCCTCGCCCGAAAGAGTGAGGCGCCTGCTCAATTCGCCGATGATTTGCTCCCGGGCTTCGTCGAGGGAGGTGAGCTGGATGAAAAAGGACCCTGCTACAGAACTGAAGAGTTCTTCACCCGCGAAGTACCGTCTCCCTCTCCGCTGACCTACTGCACGCAGGAGTCCGCTTGCCACAGCCGCGGCGAGATCGTTCGTTGCCGTGGCTGGACTCACATCGGCCAGAGATCGATAGTACCCAGCCGTTACCTCTCTTCCGAAGAAGGCGTCCCACAGGGCGTTCGCGAGTCGTCGATCGAGTCGAGCATCCTCTGCAGATTCTTCGACTGCGGTCCAGATCTGTTGCTGTGCACGTAGGGTGATATCGAGAGCGCGGACTTGGGAGAGCTGAGCCTCGATGTGTCCCGTGATGAACGGCGTGACATCCGTGTTGCGGTCGAACTCCATCCCGAGGCAGTCGAACAACTCGTAGTAGTCACTCAGATGACGTCCCCACCATTCCTCCAGCGAAGTGAATTCGGGTCTCTTGAATCCTTCCCGATACATGGCGAGAGACGAGAGGATCCGGGCACAGCGTCCATTCCCATCCCTGAATGGATGGACTGCGGCGACCGCGACATGGATCCAAGCTGCTGCAGTGGCAGCGTGAGGGTGCCCCCCCTCCATTCGTGCACAGAGCTCCTCGACCAGAACGGGAACCTGGTCCTCGGCAGGGGGGAGGAAGACCTGCTCCCCGGTCAAGCGGTTCGTCAGGTAGGCCGGTTTCTCTGTGCGCAGACTGCCTGCCCCGAGGCCATGCCGGCCCGCGAGCACTCGATCGTGGAGACTCACGACAAGGCCCTTGTCCCACGAGAACGCCGGATCGTCGGCCCGGCGGAGCACGAAGCTCATCGCGTCGCGATACCCCTCGACGAGTTCTAGCTCCTCATTCGGGACATCCGGGGGACGCTCGCCAGCGAGGATCCGGCGTACCTCCTCTACCGTTACATTGACGCCTTCCATGATTGTCGAAGCGGCCACGGCTTCGACCTCCAGGTCCCGGCGCAACCGCCCCTCCCAGGCACGCGGAAGCGGCCCTCGGTAGTCGAGGCGGGTGCGCCAGGCGTCTAGCTCGTCAGTAAGGTCATGGAAGGCGTCTGGGTTGTAAGGAAGAATGCTCATTGGGGAATTCTATCACTCAAACGCTAGGGATTTACTCTTGATATCACTATCACTCAAACGCTAGGGATTTATTGAACTATTCGATGGAAACTGGCGCTCAGTACCGGCCGCCGTTGCCCGGTGCCCGGTCGGCCGGGTCCGCCGAGGCGTAGTCGGGGCTGGACCGGAAGACCAGGTAGTCCACCGACGCCCACAGGGTCTTCGAGACGGGGTAGAAGGCGAATGGGAACAGGCCGACCAGGACGACCGACGCCACCGTGAGCGGCACCACGCGGACGCCGGGCAGGTCCACGAGGAGCCAGATCACCAGGAACGCCACCCACGTGAGCGTGGTGGCCGAATAGTTGATGGTCATCGCGCCGAGGAATCCCCCTTCCTCGCGTTCCAGCTGCAGCCGGCACCGAGGGCACCGGTCCCGGATCCTCAGCCAGTGGACGAACAGGTCCCGCTCACCACACCGAGGGCACCGCTTGGCCAGCCCTCGAAGGAGGGCGCGGGCGGCCGAGGGCTCGTTCGGTCGGCGGTCCGCACCCTCGGGTCGAGCGGACGGATCGGTTCGCATGTGGGCCTGGGGATCCAACATCTCGTAGGGGCTCACGGGGTCGGACAAGGGATCCAGTTCCTCTCTTGCAGCGACTGACCTCAACTGTACCCCCGGGCTTGTGAGGTACGCGGCGCCCTCGTAGCCTTGCCGCCGTGTCCGTTGCGGTCGGGGGGAGGATCACGCTCCAGGACATCGTCGCGGTGGCCCGCGGCGCGTCCGTCGAGCTGCCGCCCGATGCGGTCGAGCGCGTGCGAGCCGCTCGCGTCGTCGTCCAGGCAAAGGTCGACGCGGACGAGAC
>DASXTW010000037.1:0-11309 GCA_036505215.1 Actinomycetota bacterium
GATCACTCTTATCGACGGCGACGGCTGGCTCACGTTCGCAGTTGCGGACGACGGCGCTGGCTTCGACGTCGAAGAGACTCCGATGGGCAGTGGACTTCAAGGGATGGAAGATCGGTTGGATGCGGTGGGCGGGGCCCTCGAGATCCATTCCGAGCGAGGCGCCGGAACGACCATCACCGGCAGGATTCCCGTCGCGACGACGAGCCGATCCCCCGAGGTCACCGCCGAGGATCGCCCGGAGTGGGACACTCCTCAGTGGGCCCCCCGGGACTCGAACCCGGAACCTGCGGATTAAGAGTTCGTTTCACAGACCTCGACGACGTGCGGCGTCAGCCTCGAAACCCCTCCTGACCAAGCTTCTTGTTCCGGACGCTTCCCATCACACTCCCAGCGTTTCCGAGTCCGTCGCGGGACAGACGCGGGACAGATCGTTGCCACGGATTACCACAAGACGGCGAATGGTCATGTAGGCCAATTCGCATACGCTTCTGGACATCGTCGTTGAGCCGTACTTCGTCTTGGTCGTTCGCCCTCAAGATGTTCTCTGCCGAGGCTCACTCGGTCATGCTTACCTTCAGCAGCGGCTCGAGTCGGTACGAACAGAACCTCTGATTGGTCGCACACCAAAAGCGACTCGATCGAGTCGCCCCTGCCGGTGAGACTCGCGCCCTCTAGTTCTTCGCGCCCTCCCGGCAAGGGGAAGGTAGCAGCAGCCGCCGCGCCTGCACGCTCGACCGCGTCCGTTCCGCCTCGCTGTCCCAGTTGGCCAGTGCTCATTCGTCGAAGACGCGAAGCACCACCTTCCCCGCAACGCCCCCAGCCTGCTTGACCTCGAACGCCTTGGGGCCGTCGGGGAGAGCGAACACCTCTCCCACCACGGGCCGCAGCTGCCCCGTATCCGCCCAACGGGCCAGCTCCTCGAGCTCCGAGCGGTCCGGCTCCACCACGAAGTACGCCCCGCGGACCCGGCCCACCGCATCCAGCCGTCCCCGCGGATCCTCCACGGCCGAGACGACAATGCCTCCGTCCTTCACCGCGGCTCCAGACCGTTGCAGGATCTCCCCACCCACGAGATCGACCACCAGGTCCACCTTCTCGGCCACATCCTCGAACCGCTCCCGGTCGAGATCCATGAAGCGCTCGGCCCCGAGGTCGGTGACCAGGTCCCGGGCCGCCGTCCCCCTGCCGGTGGCGATCACGTCGGCGCCCGCCGCCCGGGCCAGTTGGACGGCGATGCTCCCCACACCCCCGCCCGCGCCGTGGATCAGCACGCGTTGTCCCCGGGAGAGCCCGCCGAGGACGAACAGGGCCTGCCACGCGGTGAGCCCTGGCATGGGTAGCGCGGCCGCCTGGACGTGGTCCAGGGAGGCGGGTTTCCGGGCCAGGTTCCTCGCCTCCACCGCCACGTATTCGGCCAAGGTGCCGTCCCGATACCAGTCCGTCAGCCCGTACACGGCCTCGCCGAGGGCGAACCCGGTCGTTCCGAATCCCAGGGCCTCCACCGTCCCCGAGACCTCGTGGCCAGGGACGATCGGGCGCCGGTCGTGTCCCAGCCGGTCCACCCAGGTCGACGGCCACGTGAGCTCGGTGGGGGTGAAGCTGGCCGCATGGACGCGCACCAGCACGTCGCCGGTCCCCGGCTCGGGGACAGGGGACTCCTCGTACGAGAGCCCCTCGGGGCCTCCCTGCTCATGAGCGCGCAACGCGTACATCGACGCTTCCTCCTCTCGTCCTCTCGGCACCTGACCGACCTGGGAATCAGGGGTCGCTCCGCCCTCCCCGGGCGGTCAAAGAGATGTTGCCCAGAAGCTCACAGCTGCGACCGTTCCGTCCGTTGCTGCCCCCATGTCTCTCCGGGCTTCGAGGCCTCGGGCCCCGACGGCTTAAAAGAAAGTGGGCCTTGGCCGCATCGACCGGCGAGAAGCCGCCGATGGACGCCCAGACCTTCTCCGGCATTCTTCCAACCCCGATCGGCCTGATGAGCCGTCCTCAGTTTCAGCTCCCCACATCCTCTTACCCGGCCACCACCTCGTAGTGCCTCACCGTCTCACCGCGTTCAATCAGGTACCGGTCGCCCTCCGGGTAGAACACCGCGCGGTCGATGTCGTCTCCCGCAAAATCTCTGATCGCATCCTTGGACTCCCAGAGGCTGAGGGGCAGGAATTCCGCTCGCCCGTCTGCGACCCGCCAGAGCACCCACGCTCCCATGTTGCCGGGCGTCTCCCCATACTCCTTGAGCCCTGTGCCTCGCAGGTACTCGACGTACGCCTCGGCGTCCCGCTCCCCAGTTGCCCCTTGCCAGATTCGAGCGATCACGGGCCGAACCTCCCCTCGTTGTCTCAGGCCGACGATGTCCTGATCACAGGGGGCCTCGAATAGGTGGCCTCTACCTGGACAAACGCGTGAGCCATGCGCCTCCCCTTTCGTTCGGTTCGCCCCGGGGGCACCAAGCATGTCTACTCATGCCCCAGCAGTCTGGCAGCGGCACCCCGCTTGACGCCAAGCGCGACTCCGGGCCCTCGGCGATTCAGCCAACGTTCGCCACGCAAATATGCCGGGGTCAGGCACTGTCAATGGTGCCCCCCTCGTGTGACCACCAGTATGACCATGGCCGCGCACATGGGGGGATTGCTACGGACGGCAGCGGACGGCAGGCCTCCCCTGACCTGCACAAACGGACGACGGCGGACGACCCCGGAGGCTTCTCGCGCGGCTGAAAACCGCGGTGTCGGCAGTTCGATTCTGCCCCTCGCCACTCGCCAATCGACGACAGCATCCCCGCCGAATCACGCCTCATAGAGTCTCCAGCCTCGACTCCCCCAGAAGCTCGTCGACGAGCTCCTGTGCCCGAACCTTCGTCGAGCCCCAGCCGACCTCGCGGTTGCCGAGCCAGATGCGCCAGCCGGCCTGAGCCTTCTGAATTCGGTAGCCGCGATAATGGAAGACCTTCCTGGACAGGTCCTGTCTCGCGGTCAGTTCATCGACTCCCGGCTCATGGCGTCCGCCCACCGGCTGGCAACCACCTGATAGAGCTCCGCAGCTCGGGCCATCCCTCCGGGCTGCGCCAGAGCCTCCACCGCCTCCTGGATCTCCTGGCCTCCGTGGTCGTTGTCCAGCTCATCCCAGGAGAAGAGGGAGGAGACCTCGGCGTAGTCCAATTCGAGCATCGACTGGGGGTGAAAGGCCGAGAGCCACTGGGCCAGCTCGCGCACGAGCTGGGCTACCGGTGCGAGCTCCGAGCGCCGGAGGACCTGCAGCGCCCGTTCGGCTCGCTTCTTCGCGTTGCCGATCGGGGTCCAGTAGTACAGGCGGAACTCGCCAGGAAGGGTTTCGGTGAGGCGGCGCTCGTCCTCGTCGACGAGGATGAACCATCGGACGGGGACGTGCCAGGGGCTCTGGAGCATGGAGGGGCCGACCGACGGGTCCCGCCGTTTGAGCCTGGCCAACTCCCGAGCCGCTCGCCGCGCCTCGGCCTCGGGCACGAACGCATCGACCATCTCAGGAGGCGCAGACTCCCTGAGGGACCCCCGCAGGGACAGGATCCCGGCGAGAACCCGGAGCCTGGTCCGCCAGGGACACACGTAGTACCGGCCGTCCACGAGACGGATATCCGCGTGGTCACCTTCCTCCGAGGCGAGGAGGCCGACGCGGCCGTGCATCACGGTGGCCTCATCCCGGTAGATCCGGGGGACCGACGGCGGCGCTCCCCCAGACAGGATGTAGCGCTCCCATCGGACGCGCTCCTCGTCTGTGTACGTGTCGAGTGGACGGAACACCCGAAGGTAGGCGCAGGGAATCACGGTCCGCATTCTAAGAGGGCACTTGCGGCGGACACCAGCCCCGGGAGCGATCCGACTGACAGATTTCGACCGCCAGCCGCAGTGTGATGGTCGTCACTAAGACAAGCTGCCACACGTCACTCTCGGCCCGTGATGGGCGCCACCGACTCGACGTGGACCGGGACGTACGCTCGGCCTCACGAACAGGGGCTCACACGAAGGAGGCCGCGATGTACGGATCGATGGGACCGGATCTCGCCAGGGCTCGGATGCAGGACCGGATGCGCGAGGCGGAGGCCTACCGCCTGACGAAGGAGACGCGGGCCGCTCGGGCAGAGGCGCACAGGGTAGTGGCCCGACGGGTCGTGAAGACCGCGCTCACGACGCTGCTCTGGCCGGTCAAGCACTGAAGAAGGCCGAAACAATCGCCGACCCGACTGCCAGCCGGGCCGCCTCTCGAGGGTCTTAGGGGCAGCCCGGCTGACGCAATTCTTCGTTTGCTAGACTGCCTTCGCGCCACCCGAGCCGATCATTCGGAGGCTTGCGAGTGAAACGACAGCCGACGTCGAAGGCGGTGGCACTCGAGTAACGTGGCAGTCTTCGACACGCTCGACGGCGAGTACGAGCAGGTCGTGTTCTTCCACGACCCCCCAACAGGCCTACGCGCCATCGTTGCCATCCACTCGACAACGCTCGGCCCATCGCTGGGTGGAACTCGGTTCTATCCCTATCAGACCGAGGAGGAGGCGCTGCGGGACGTCCTTCGCCTGGCCAGGGGGATGACCTACAAGGCGGCGGCTGCCGGGCTGGACCTGGGCGGCGGCAAGGCCGTGATCATCGGCGATCCCAAGCGCATCAAGTCCGAGGAGCTCCTCCGGGCCTACGGCCGCTTCATCGAGACGCTCGGCGGGCGCTACATCACCTCTGAGGACATCGGCACCAACCGGGACGACATGGACGTGATCAGGCGGGAGACCCGGTACGTCACCGGCGTGGCCCCCGAGCTGGGCGGTTCGGGCGATCCGTCGCCCGTCACCGCCTACGGCGTGTTCCTGGGTATGAATGCGTGCGCCGAGGAGGCGTGGCAGGAACACACCCTGGAGGGACGCACGGTGGCCGTCCAGGGTGTGGGCAAGGTCGGCTACCACCTGGTCAAGCACCTGGTCGAGGCAGGAGCCCAGGTGGTCGTGTCGGACGTGGACGTCGACACCCTCGCTCGGGCCGTTCGGGACTTCGGTGTCGAAACGGCGGACTCGGACAAGATCCATGCCGAGGAGTGCGACATCTTCGCGCCCTGCGCGCTGGGCGGGATCATCCGGGACGACACGATCCCCGAGCTCAAGTGCACGGTCGTGGCCGGCTCGGCAAACAACCAGCTCGAGCGTCCCGAGCATGGCGAGGCGCTGGCCGAGCTCGGCATCGTGTACGCGCCCGATTACGTCATCAATGCGGGTGGCCTGATCAACGTCTCCGACGAGCTGCAGGGCTACAACCCGGAGAGGGCCAAGGCCCGCGTGGAGTCCATCTATCGAACGTTGCGCGAGATCTTCCACGTGGCCCGGGACCATCACATCAGCACGTCGGCGGCAGCCGATGCCTTCGCCGGAGAGCGCATCGGAAAGATCGGCCGTGTTCGCCTGTACTGGGTGCCGGGCGGGCGGGGGTGGACGAAGATCTGGGGGAGGGGATGAACGAAGCGGAGGGGCCGTTTCGAGTCCTTCCACTGGCCGGGGAGCCCCCACGGGAGATCCCCTCGATCGGCTTGAAGGAGAAGGAGCTCCGCGAGCTGTACCGGCTCATGGCGCTCTCCCGCAGGGCCGACCTGGAGGCCACGGCTCTGCAGCGTCAGGGAGAGCTGGCGGTCTATCCACCCTTGATCGGCCAGGAGGCCGCCCAGGTTGGAAGTGCATTCGCGCTGGAGGAGTCGGACTGGATCTTCCCCTCCTATCGGGAGCTCGGCGCCGCCGTCGTGCGCGGGGTCGACCTGGTCGAGTACCTGCATTTCTACCGAGCGACCTGGCACGGCGGGACCTACGACGCCAACGCCCATCGCTTCGGGATGGTGAGCGTTCCGGTCGGTTCGCAGATCCTTCACGCCGTCGGCTATGCGATGGGCGCGAAGCTCGACGGCATCGCCCTGGCCACGCTGGTGTACTTCGGCGACGGCGCCACTTCGGAGGGGGACTTCCACGAGGGCTGCAACTTCGCCGCCGTCTTTCGCGCCCCCGTCGTCTTCCTCTGCCAGAACAACCAGTGGGCCATCTCTGTCCCGGTGTCTGCGCAGACGGCCGCCCCCATCTGGAAGAAGGCCGAGGCCTACGGCTTCCCCGGCGTGCGCGTCGACGGGAACGACGTTCTCGCGGTCTATCAGGTCACGCGGGAAGCGGCGATCAGGGCCCGGGAGGACGGCATCCCAACCTTGATCGAGGCCGTGACGTATCGGATCGGCCCCCACTCGACGGCCGACGACGCCTCGCGTTATCGGCCCGGCGAGGAAGTGGAGCAATGGAAGGCAATGGATCCACTGGATCGATACCGCTCCTGGCTCACCTCCTCGGGAGTGGCCGATGAAGACTACTTCCAGTCGGTGGAGGGGGAGGCCAAGGACTTCGCCGCCAAGATGCGGTCGGGGGTGATCGCGTCGGGTCCGCGGCCCCTGGAGGAGCTGTTCGAGTGGGTGTTCGACGACCTGCCACCCCACCTGGCTCGGCAACGGGACGAAGTCCTGCGCTTCGCGAGGGAAGCGGCGGAAGGAATCGAACGTGGTTGAGGTCACCATGGTCAAGGCCCTCAACGAGGCCCTGCGCCAGTCGCTGGCCGAAGACCCGCGCGCCCTGGTCCTCGGCGAGGACATCGGCAAGCTCGGAGGCGTGTTCCGGGTGACCGAGGGCCTGCAGGACGAGTTCGGCACCGAGCGCGTGTTCGACACACCCCTGGCCGAGGCGGGCATCGCCGGTGTCTCGCTCGGCCTGGCCCTGGCCGGGTGGCACCCCGTGGCGGAGATGCAGTTCGACGGTTTCTCGTATCCCGCGCTGGACCAGATCATCAGCCACGTCGCCAAATACCGGTTCCGTTCGCGGGGGCGGCAGGCCGTGCCATTGGTGATCCGGATTCCCTACGCCGGCGGCGTCGGCGCCGCCGAGCACCACTCCGAGAGTCCGGAGGCCTACTACGCGCACACGTCCGGGCTCAAGGTGGTCACGCCCTCCTCCCCTATCGACGCCTATCGCCTGCTCCGAGCCTCGATCGCCGATCCAGATCCGGTGATCTTCTTCGAGCCCAAGAGCCGCTATTGGTCGAAGGAGGAAGGAGAGCTGGCGGCAGATGGAGCACTCCCGATCGGCAAGGCCCGGATCGTGCGAGAGGGCAGCGACTGCACGATCGTGGCGTATGGGGCCATGGTGGCGCGGTCATTGCAGGCCGCAAGCCGCGCGGCCGAGCGGGGAGTGGAGACCGAGGTCATCGACCTTCGTTCACTCGTTCCGCTCGACCTTGACGCCCTGGCCGGATCGGTCCGCAAGACCGGTCGAGCGGTGGTGGTGCACGAGGCGCCGATGACGGCGGGGTTTGGCGCGGAGATCGTGGCTCGGATCATGGAGGATGCGTTCGACTATCTCGAAGCGCCGGTGCTCCGGGTGACCGGATACGACATCCCCTATCCGCCCGCCACGATCGAGTCCCATTACGTCCCGAGCGTTGAGCGAGTCCTGGCCGCGATCGAGCGGGTCGTCAACTACTGAGCCGACCGATGGTTGTTCGCGAGTTCCTCCTGCCTGATCTGGGCGAAGGCTTGGAGGATGCCGAGGTCGTCACGTGGCGGGTGGCCGAGGGTGACCATGTGGACCTGAACCAGACTCTGGTCGAGGTGAACACGGCCAAGGCCCTGGTGGAGATCCCGGCGCCGTGGGAGGGGGTGGTGGAGAAGCTCCATGCGGCCGAGGGCGCGGTGGTCAAGGTGGGGCAGCCGCTGGTGTCGATCCGCGTGCAGGACGCGACGGCGGCCACAGAATCGGCGAAGCCGAGGAGACAGGCCTTGTTGGTGGGCTATGGCGTGGAGGAGGAGGAAATTCCCGCCGCGCCCCACGGTCGCCCATCCACGGCGAGGACCCGGGAGCGTGGAGAACCGGTGCCGGCGTCTCCCCCCGTACGCCGGCTGGCCAAGGAGCTCGGGGTGGATCTCTCGTCCGTCGATGGTTCCGGCCCCGATGGACGGGTGACCCGACAGGACGTGCTGAAGGCCGCCGGGGCGGGGGAGGCCATACCAATCGTGGTGGGGCCCGACGCGGTGCGCTCCATCCCCGTGAGGGGCACACGGCGAATGATCGCCGAGAAGATGGCCCGCGCCGCCCGGGAGGTCCCCCAGGTCACCACATTCATCACAGTCGACGCCACTGCTCTGCAGGCCTTCCGCGAGGAGCTTTCAAGGGGACCCGATCGGCGGATCACCCCGCTGCCGATCGTGGTGCGAGCTCTCGTCGAGGTGTGCAGGGAGCACCCCAAGCTCAACTCCTCGTTCCATCCGGATGGTCGGGAGATCCTTCTCTACGAACAATGGCACGTGGGGATCGCCACGGACACCGAGCAGGGCTTGCTGGTCCCGGTGGTCCGCGACGCCGACAAGCTCGGGATCGTCGCTCTGTCCGAGGAGATCGCCAGGCTCACGGAGGCGGCACGCGCCGGCAAGGCAACACCTCAGGACATGGTGGGCAGCACCATCACGGTCACCAACGTGGGAACGTTCGGGGCCGAGTTCGGCACGCCCATCGTCAACTACCCCGAGGCGGCCATTCTCGCGCTCGGCGTGGTCGAGCCTCGGGCCCTGGTGGTGGATGGCGAGGTCCAGGCCCGGCCGGCGGTGACCCTGTCCCTGTCCTTCGACCATCGCGTGCTCGACGGGGCCGAGGCAGGGCGGGCCATGAAGGCCCTGAAATCCTTCCTGGAGAGTCCATTCAAGCTGGGGGCCCTTCCACGCTAGGCTCTGCGCCCGTGAAGATCGTCTCGTTGCTTCCGTCGGCGACGGAGATCGCGTTCGCCCTCGGTCTGGGCGATCAGCTCGAGGGCGTGACCTACGAGTGCGACTATCCCGCCGAGGCGCGGGCCAAGCCCGTCGTGTCGACCACGGCCCTCCCCCAGGACCGGCCGCTGTCGGCACGGGAGGTCGACGACCTGGTCACCGCGTTCATGGAGCGCGGGGAGCCCATCTACGTACTGGACAAGGATCTGATCCAGAAGATCCAGCCGGACCTCATCCTGTGCCAGGACCTGTGCCGAGTCTGTGCGGTTCCCTCGGGGCAAGTCGAGGACGCGCTGGAGGAACTCGGCTGCCGGGCGGAGGTGCTCTCACTCGATCCCTTCACCATCGACCAGATCCTGGAGAGCATCGCGCAGGTCGGCCGGGCCACGGCCACCGAGGCAGCCGCGACGCAGCTCGTGGACGGCCTGGCTGCGCGAATCGATCGAGTTCGACAGACGGCTGCCGGCCTTCCCTCGATCCGGACGCTCTGCCTGGAATGGAGCGATCCTCCCTTCGCCGCCGGACACTGGACCCCAGGCATGGTCGAGATCGCGGGGGGCATCCACCTCCTGACCGGCTCTGATCCGCCGGCGCCCTCTCGGAGGGCGACCTGGCGTGAGGTGGCCGAGGCAGGGCCGGAGGTGATCGTGTTCATGCCGTGCGGCTACTACCTGGAGGAAGCCGAAGCTGAGGCCGAAAAGCTGTTCGACATCCCGGACTTCGCCGAGACGCCTGCCGCCCGCCTCGGAAACGTGTTCGCCGTCGACGCTTCGTCCTATTTCTCGCGCCCCGGACCCCGCATCGTCGAGGGACTCGAGATCATGGCATGGGCCATCCACCCGGAGGCGTTTCCAGAGCCCGCGGCCGACGCGGTGGCCCGGGTCCGATAACTAGCCGCTCGGCTCGACCTCGGCCGGGCCCGGGGCCGGGGGCATGGGGGGCGGGGCGGTCGTGGCCGCTGCCCGAGGAGCAAGCCAGTACTCCCTGAGGACGACCTTCGCCGCTGCCGCAAGAGGCAGGGCGAGGAGCGCGCCCGCGAACCCGGCCAGGCTCCCACCGACGAGGACGCTCACGATCACCGCTGCCGGCGACAGGTCCACAGCCTTCCTCATGACCCGGGGAACGATCACGTAGTTCTCCACCTGCTGGTACACGATGAAGAACAAGATCGAGACGATGCCGTCGCCGATCGAGGAAAAGAAGGCCACGATGACGGCGGCCAGCGCGCCGAGCGTGGCGCCCACGGTCGGGATGAGGTCGGCGATGGCCACCCACATCGCCAGGGCGGCGGCGAAGGGAACCCCGAGGACGCGCAGGAAGACGAACGAGACGATCCCCGCGATGATCGAGATGGCGATGTTCCCAGAGACGTAGCCACCGACCCTCTCCAGGGCTTCCCGGAAGATCAGGACGTTCCGCTGGCGGTGCTCCCCGCTCAACAGACCCTCGGCCGTCCGCTCCCCGCGGGGGAGGGCCATCAGGAAGTAGATAGTGAGGATGGTGATCGTGAGCATGTTGAAGATGACGCTGGCCACGCTACGGGTGATCCCGAGCACTCTGCCGAGCGAGGCAGAGGCCAAGCTGGGCAAGCGGTCGGTCAGGGACTTCAGCTTGGTCGACAGGTCGTACTTCTGCGCCAGATCCTGGAACCAACCGCTCTGGTTCTGCAGCCGGTCGACGTAGCCGGGGATGTCGGAGGCCAGCTGTCGAACGCCCCGCACCACCGGCGGGATCACCAGCATCGAGAACAGCACCACGAACCCCACGGTCGCCAGGAGGATCAGGAAGACCGCCCATCCGCGAGGCAGATTCAGCCTTTGCAGCCTCCTGACGGCGGGATCGAGACCGACGGCCAGGACTGCCGCCACCACGACCAGCAGCAGGATGTTCCGCACGGCCCAGGCTGCGCGCAGCAGCGCCAGGATCGCCACGACGACCACGGTGATCTTGGCGTAGTACGACATGGGAGGGCCCGGTCGGTCGGCCACGGAGGTACTCTCGGCCCTACCTGGTCCCGTTTCCAGCACCCTCCCCGATCTGGTTCTCATGGCTGGAAGGACGATCTGCACTGGAGTTGAGGGGCTGAGCCCCTTGCGGGTACCGTTTCCTCGATGCAGGCGAGGCAGAACTCCGTGACGCCGAAGGACATCGGACGGCGAGTGTCGTTCCAGTACGAGCTCCCCAACGGCTACGTGGGCGAGGCTGTCGGCGTCCTGGAGGCGTGGGACGAGCCGGCAAACACGTTCCTCGTTCGAAACTCCAGAGGTGAGCTGGTCAGGGTTCCAGCGCTGGGCGTGCGGTTCGGCAAGATCGTTCCGGGCTAGACCCTCCCAGGGGTCTATCTCGCGGAGATCGTCTCGTCGACCACTCTGACTAATTCGTCGATGTCGAAGGGCTTGGCCAGGAAGCACCCCACACCGATGCCCTCCGACCTGGCCTGGTCCGCGACCCCGGCCACGGCAGACACCAGGATGACCGCGGGCCTGCGCTCGTCGGGGAGCTCCTGCGCCCTGGCC
>DASXTW010000038.1:0-6739 GCA_036505215.1 Actinomycetota bacterium
CCAGCCCGCAGGACGTCCTGAAGGCGATCGCGGACCTGGTCGGCGAGCACCTGGGGGAGCTCCCGTTCGTAGCCGACAGGACGGTGCAACTCGGCGGCAATCACACCGTGTCTGGGAACCCAAGTCGCTTCAAAGTCGGGATGGTTGAGCTCCGAGACGACGACGAGTGGAAGGCCAGGCAGGGCGGATTGGACCGCATCATCGTCACCTCACTGGCCCTCCCGTTCCTTCGTCGCTACGGCTACCCGGTGCGGCCCGCTACTCGCTCGCGGCGGATGTGACCTCGAACATGAGGCCGCTCCTGACGCCGACGAGCGCGCGCTTCTCAGGCGCGCGCAACCCGCGAGGCAGGGCGCTCGCACCGGGCCCGCGTGTCAGCATCTCGTTCTTCCGACGCCTCTTCGTAGATATTGGACGAGTCTCCGGTCGGATCTCGCCGAGCCGGAGCGACGGCGATGAGATGACGCCAGACTCGGCTCGGGACGCCTAATCACATGGACGGTTGGAGACGGGAATTGACGGTATGCGCATTCTGATCCTCCACTCTCGGTACCTGTCCGGGTCCGCCTCGGGAGAGAACCGTGTGGTGGAGGACGAGATCCAGCTCCTTCAGCGGAATGGGCATACCGTGACCCGATGGACTCCCGAGCCAGAAGCAGAGACCAGGCTCAAGGTGATGGCAACGGCAGGAAGAGCGGTGTGGGCATTCTCGTCTACGGAAGAGGTGCGGCGGCTCATCCGATCCCACCGCCCGGACGTCGTCCACGTTCATAACCTCTTTCCCACCCTGTCCCCTGCGGTGCTGCGCGCGGCCGCAGAGTACGTGCCCGTTGTGGCGACGCTTCACAACTATCGCCTGATGTGTCTGCCCTCGACGTTTCTCCGAGACGGTCGAACTTGCCAGGATTGCCTTGGCCGTGTTCCCTGGCCGGGTGTCATCCACAGGTGTTATCGCGGATCCCTGGCTGGAAGCGTGGTGCTCGCCACATCCCTGACGCTCCATCGCATCGCCGGCTCGTACGATCGCGTCGGCCTCTTCCTCGCCGTGAGCGAGTTCGTGAGGCGTAAGCATCTCGAGGCTGGGTTCTTCCCCAAGCGGATGTTGGTGAAGCCGAACTTTTCCTGGCCCATGCCCCGTAGGGAAGGGCCGGGAGAAGTGTTCCTTTACCTGGGTCGGTTGTCCCAGGAGAAGGGCGTAGAGACGATCCTTCGCGCCTGGCGCCCGGGTCACGGGACGCTCTTGGTGGCCGGATCTGGTCCGGAGGAGGGCCGCTTGAGGGCGATGGCGCCCCGGGGAGTCGTCTTCTTGGGGAGCGTGGATGGCTCCGCTGTGCCGGGCCTCCTGCAACGAGCCCGGGCCCTGCTGCTCCCATCGATTTGTTATGAGGGACAGCCTCGGGCGATGCTGGAGGCGTACGCAGCGGGAGTGCCGGTCTTGGCGAGCGATGTTGGTGGATTGCCGGAGATTGTCGAGGATGGCCGCTCCGGATTCCTTCTACCATCGGGTGAGCCGGAGGCATGGACAGCGGCCATGCAGAAGCTGCTCGCGGACAAGGAGGCGGTCCGGCTGGGCCAACGAGGGTGGGAGTTATGGAAGGGGCGTTTCAGCCCCGAGCGTGGACTGGAGGGGCTGGAAGGAGCCTACCAGCGAGCGATCGGAAGAGAAACCGCCGGCATGGCCGGGAACGCTTCTGGCGAGAAGTAGAGGCCCCTACCTTGGACCCGTCACCCCTCCCCGGCGCCGACGTCGGCGATGAGGCTCTCGATCTCTTCCAGGGTCTCCCGATCCAAGGCGACCTCAGAGGCGCCAATCCAGCCGTTCACCTGATCTTGGCGACGGGCTCCCGCGATCGCCCCGGTCACGCCAGGTGTTGACAGCGTCCACGAGATTGCCAGAACCGCAGGCGTTGTTCCGAGCCGCTGGCCCACCGAGCGCAGCGCCTCGACAAGACGCAGGTTCCTCGAGAGCGCGGGCTCAGTGAAGTTCGCCGACCGTCGACGCCAGTCATCTGGCGCCAGGTTTTCGATGGCTTCCCGGTCGTACTTCCCCGTGAGCAGCCCCGAAGCCATTGGGGCGTAGACGATCACGCCGGTGCCATGTTCTCGACACCAGGGGATGACGTCCCTGCGTGCGGAGCGCTGGATCAGATTGAACGGAGGCTGGACGGAGTCGATGTGACGGATGGCCTCGCACCGATCGAGGAGCGCGACGTCGAAGTTCGATACCCCCACCCAGCGTACCTTGCCCTCGTCCATGAGCTCGACCATGGTGCCCCAGGAGTCCGCGATCGGTGTTCCTGTATCCGGGTCGGGCCAGTGGAATTGCAGGAGGTCGATGCGATCCACGCCAAGGCGCCGCAGGCTCTCCTCACACTCCGCGCGGATGGTCTCAGGGCGCAGGTTCGAGGAGATACGGCTCTTCGAGTAGTAGTTCCTGCCACATTTGGTGAAGAGGAAGACCTCATCCCCCGCCCGCCACGGGCGGATCGCTTGCCCCACGATCTCCTCCGAGTGCCCCAGACCGTAGACGGGAGCCGTGTCTACCCAATTGATCCCCGACTCCACTCCATGCCGAATCGCGGCGATAGACTCTTTGTCATCGACAGGCCCCCAGCCGAACTCGTAGGGGCCACCGATGGCCCAGGTCCCCAGCCCGAGCACGGTGATCTCTGGCCCCTCCGTGCCCAGGTTTCGCTTGCGGATCACCTGCTTTCGCGGCTGCTCCGGACCAGGTATCAAAGCGCCTCAATCATACGGGGGCGGAGTCGCTGAAAGCCGCGGCGAGCTGCGAAGCTATGCGACTCTAGCAGGGTAGGCTCGCGACATTCGCTTCGGTCCATCCCGTAACCTTGTCATTCCGCCTGCGAGTGAGTCCATCCAGTGCCAACAGCGAGACTTTGGCCGCTCCGACGGTTGTCGTTGCGCTCGAATCGCCTGTTCCTCGACGTGAATAAGCAGGGTCACCGACGTTTTTCGACAGCCCTGGGACGGCATGTCTTGACCACGTTGTCGTGGAAGAACACGTTCTGTGCGATGTGCTCGCCGTAGATCTCAGGATTCCTGTCCCGCCGCACGACGGCTCGCCGGCACCGCACCACTGGCGTTGCGATAAGTGAGGCCTGGGGCCGAGGAACGACTCTCCTTGTGGACGAGGTCGAGGAATCTTCGCCCTCCGGCCCAAGGGGGTGCTGTCGTCGGCGCCGGAACCGTTCCTCGGTCAATTCCGATCACGCATCGGCGTCCAGCCGGTTTCCCTCCCGGGCTCCACGACGAGTCTCCGCGTAGGGTGCTGCGCTCGCCACCGGGACGCGTGCGGAGCGCTGCGACGAAGCGATCGATTCCGCCGCCGCGGCCCCCATCCCCAGCAGGAAGAAGGTCGGGACGGCGCCGTGCGGAAACGCAAGGAGGGGCTGCGTTGCCGCGATCCCGAGGAAGATCACGAGCGCCGCCAGAATCCAGGCGCAGAAGCGTCCCGTCGGACCCTGGTCGCCCCGGGCCCCTCTCACGATCGCCCTGAGAGGTGTGAGCAGCAACCACAGGAAGAGGACGAACCCCACCAGGCCGGTTCGGGCGAAGACCTCTAGGAAGTCGTCGTGGGGCTTCCTCACGAGGACCCGCCCCTCGGGGGTGGGCTCCTGGAAGCCGAAGGCGAGGTCGGGCCCCAGGCCCACTCCGAAGAACACGTAAACGGGGGACTCGCTGACCCGGTCGATCGTCCTCGAGATCCACTCCTCCCGCGCTGTCACCGTACCGGCAGATGGCCCCTGTTGCCCGAAGAGGGTCCTGATGTGCTCGGTGTAGAAGTCCGTGGTGAGCGGTCCGTGCCTTCCCTCTACGCCCGCCCCGGTGAGGAACGACAGGACCACCCCGACCAGGGCAATCGAGACGAAGGTCCCTAAGATCACCTTCAGGGGCCGCCTCATGGCCCAGCCCAGGACGCCCGCGGAGATCGGCAGGAGGACGTAGGTGCCGCGGAACTGAAGCATGGCCGTCAGCACCAGCCCCCACGCGACGAGGACGATCCTGCGGACGCCCCGGGAATGGACCCCGAAGAACAAGGCAGCGGATGCAACAGCAGCCTGAACCCCGATGAAGCCGCCGAGGAGGTAGACGTCCCGGCGCAGGCCGATGATCGGGCTGAACGCTCGGAGGGAATCCCGAACCGGGTAGAACGACATGTACACGAGCACCCCAAGATAGATCCAGGCCAAGCGGCGGATCCACGGCTGGGCCCCGTCTCGCTTCACCACCCGGTATCCAACGACCAGCACCAGGGCCTCGACGGCTGTCGTCGCGTCCCGCACGGCATCGGTCTGGTAGGTGGGGAAGTCGATCAGCAGCCGCATCGTGATGATCCCGAGGAACAGTGCCAGCGGCAACAGCAACCGCGCGGGGGGACGGTACCTGGAGTCGAGCAGGGCCACGGCGGCGAGGGGAAGGAGAAGGAGCTCGGCCAGAGGGACGGGGATAGACGCGGAGGGGATCCCCATATTGGAGAAGCTGTATCCCAGGAGGAGGCTCCCACCGACCAGAGCCAACGTCCCCCATCGCTCGGCCCGCTGAGCGTCGAACGCGACGAACGCGATCCCAAATGCACCCATTGCGAAGAGGAGGCCGGTCGTTGCGTCAGCGACGATCGCCGCCCCGACAACGACCGCAGCGACAGCCAGAACCGGCCAGCCCAACAGCCTCTTCAGGCCAACGCGAAACAAGGGAGGGGCGAACGTAGTAGACGGCCTCACAGGCTCACTCCTCGTATCGCAGCAGCGATGCCTCCCGAGATCTGTTACAAGATCTTGCGGTTCCCCGAGCAGCTCACCCCGGACTCGTCGCACCCACTGATGGCCAGGGGCCCGTAGTCGTTGTTCGTGATGGCGACGGCATCGAGGTAGAAACCGGACGAGCAACCATTGTGGCCTTGACCGGCCCGGCCTCCGTCGCCTGCTATAACCTCCTGCCTCTGGTTTCGGATGACCGTGTTGCCGCCTACGCTGACGTGAGTCGAAGACTCAATCAGGATGCCGGCGTGCCCTGACGTGCTGGAGGTGTTGTTGCCCTCGATGTGGTTGTTGCGGATAAAGAACCCGTAGGAGGCGCCGAGCGGAAGAGGCCTCGGCGAGCCGCTGTCCCCCGAGGAGATCTCCACTTTTACCCCAGTTCTAGCATTAGCCTCGATCCGAGAGTTCTCGATGATCCCGCCGGGCGCGTCGCAGTCCCACCACATACCCATCACGTTGTTGTGATGGATATAACTGTCTCGGACCACGGCGTAGCTGACGGTCTTGACCCCAGCATCAAGGCCACCGTTGCCGGACCCGTTATGGTCGATCTCGGAGTCCTTCACCACCAGTCCCCGTCCGACGCCGCCGATGCCTGCGGATGCGTTGTTGTGGATGCGGGAGTTGCGCACGATGAGCTTGACCAACATCTCAGCGTTCCCGTTCACCCCTCTCCCGGATAAGGTGCTCTCGGACCGCGGAGAGCAACAGATGTCGAGGTTTTTCAGCCTCAGGGACATGTTGGAGTGAACACCCTGGATGACGCCATCCGTTGACGTCCCATAGATCTTCGTGGGTGCGGTCACCTTACCCTTCGAGCCGAACGTGACCCGCTGGCCGACGATCACGTCACCGCTGTCCGGGCGAAGCGGCTTGGACCCCAGGTCGTACGTTCCCGAAGCCAGGCAGTACGTCTGGGCCTTCCCGTTGGCGATCTTGCGATGCAGGTTCGCGCCCGAGCGCACAGCCACCCCGGAGCAGTTGTTGCGAACGAAGATCACCGGATCGCTGGAGGCGACGGGGGAGAGGGGACCGACCAGGAGCGTGGCGAAGAGCATGAGGACGATCGAGGCGGCCACGGTCCAGCTGAGATGGCGCTTGCGCGCGGGGGTCGTCTGGACGGAGTGGGCCACCGTTATTAGATGCGCTTCCTCGAGAGTGATCGATTCAGGAAGGATTTCGCCGTGACCCTGAGACGACTCCATTCCCAATCCCTCCCCTAGTGAGTCTCCCGAAGGCGTTTGGGACTCCCCGGGTTGGTGTGGATCGTGGGTGGCCCGGATTTGGCTCTCTGGACTAGGGCAAATAGGTTCCGTCGGACGTACTGCCGGGGGTACTCGTTGGAAACGCCGTGGACGTCGAAGTTGTTGAGGACGCAGCCCACGACCGTAGCGTCGACCTTCTCCAACTGCTGCATCGCTTGCCGAACGGAGCGCCTGGTTGTCCGGTCCGCGTTGGCAACCACCAAGACTCCGTCGACCAGAGGGGCCAGCGACACGGTGTCGGCGACACCGAGCACCGGGCCGGCATCGATGAGGACGAGGTCCGCGTACTCCCGGAGCTCGGACAGGAGCCGGACCATCGGATCGGATCCGAAGACGGCGTCGTAGTTGCCGATCCACGCCCCACTCGACAGGACCTTCAAGCTGTCGATCCCCGGCTGATAAAGCGCGCTTCGAAGGTTCGCCTCGCCGGCGAGCACGTTCGTCAGCCCGATGCCGTTCGGACATCCGAAGAACCGGTGGAGACGCGGCCTTCGGCGGTCCGCCGAGACCACGACCACCCGCTTCCCTGCCTGGGCGAGAGCCACTCCGAGGTTCGCCGTGGTCATCGTCTTTCCCTCATCGGGACGGGAGCTCGTGACGAGGAGGCTCTTCATGCCTCGATTCCTCGCGGCGAAGAGCACGGCCACGCGAAGGGTCCGGTAGGCCTCCGCGGCCTGCGAATCGGCATCGCTTACG
>DASXTW010000039.1:0-14742 GCA_036505215.1 Actinomycetota bacterium
TCGCGCATGCGGCGCGCCACCGCCCCTTCCTCATCGCGGGGCCCGCGCATCTCGGCCGCCAGCTCCCAGAACAGGTACGGGTGCCAGGCGGGTCGTTGCAGCCGGAACCGGGTCCCAAGCGGGTCGAGCATCGCCCGGAGCGTGTTCAGGCCTTCACCCTCGTGGTCGGTCTGCCACTCGCGGGCCACCCTCTGGGACTCCTTCTCCAGCGACGTGGCCACGCGCTCGGGCCACCAACCCGAGCCCGAGAGCCACATCCGTGACCGAGCGATCCACCGAGCTCCGGCCGGGCCCAGCCGGTCATGCGCGAACTCCACGCAGACCACGCGGCCGCCGCGGCCCAGCAGCTCGGCAGCCCTGTCCACCGCCGCGGCGGGGGCCGCGATGTGGTGCAGAACCCGGGAGAAAAGGACCCGGTCGTAGGGGCCCCTGCCCCCGAACGCATCCGGGAACTCGGCGACCTCGTAAGACAGGGCCCCCCGCTGGTCACGGCACGGATCCGTCTCCGCGGCGCGCGTGGCCAGGGCGACCGACTCCTGGTCGATGTCCACGCCCGTGACGTCGTGGCCGGCTCGAGCGAGCTCCAGCGCGATGTGGCCCAACCCCGGGCCGACGTAAAGGACCCTGCAGGGCCGCGCCCCGATGCGCGTCTGGACCATCCCGGCGAGCTCCCCGTATGTGAGCCGCACGAGGTCCGGGTTTCGCCACAGACTGTCGCGCAGGCTTGGCCAAGGGCGGAGCCGGCGCAGGTCCGGGATGAATCCCTTCGGGTACGCCATCAGGGCGGGAGCCTGGCGACGAGAGCTCCCCGCGGGCTGGTCATTCGGTGGGGGCGAACTGGACGTCGTGCACTCGCATATCGGCGGCGGCGAAACGAAGTAACCGGGCGCCCTCCTCGGCAAGGGTGGCGCGGTCCTTCTTCTGTATTGGCTCCAGGGGATCGATGAGGAGAGTCGCACCGCCGCTCTCCCGCAGGATCTCCCAGAACCCTCGGACTGCGCCATCCACGAGCAGGGTCGGCCGTCCCAGGTTGTTGACGACCTGTTTGCGGTGATCCTCGGAGATGATGCGGCTGCGGTCGGCGTGTGAGAGCAGCGCGTTGTCGAACTCGGGCAGGAAGCGAGGCGGTGCCGGGGTGTCGGGGTCGGGCAACGGAGCGTCCGGAACGTCGAACAGTTCGCGGCCGCGCTCGTCCCTGAAGGCGCGCAGTCGTGGCCGGAGCCGTTCGATCACCTCGCGCAGCCCGGTCAGGCCCGACCACGCCTGGATGTCCCCGACGGTGGCGGGCCCGAACGCGGCGAGGTAACGCCGGATCATGTTGTCGGGGGAGGGGTCGGTGTGGACCGGCCGGCCGAGCCAGGTCTCGGCAGTGGTCCAGGTAGCCTGTCCCCTGTCACCCCAGATGCCGCGCGGGGGCACCTGAACCAGCGGCACCAAGTAGCTGTTGGCGTAGGCCAGGGACGGCGCGTCACGGTCGGTCCACCGCTCACCCAGCAGCCGGCTGAGCTCGGCGCGGGTGCGCGGGCGTTCCTCCAGCAGGGCCCGTCCGGCCGCCAGAAGAGCGTCGAAATCCACTCCGGCCAGGTTCCGGCCGAAGGGACTGCTCGCGTGGAAGTTGCGCTCCAGGACGGGCTGCACCACCGGGCGCAGCGCCAGGAAGTCTCGGGCCGTGACCAGATGCAGCGTCGCGCGCATCAGCGAGCCGCGAACGGCGCCCCGGTCCAGGATCAATTGGGACAGCTCCTCGTGACGGAAGGCGTCCAGCCGCGTCCACAGGCCGATGTAGGGGGAGTTGGGCACCTGAGCCTGCATGCCGACGAGATGCTCGATCGTCTCGGCAGCGGTCAGCTTGGCCCGGCGCAGCAACAGCTGCCGCTCGAGCAGGGCGCGGCTGAGCGCTCGCGGGCTGAGCATGTCCGCTCGCGTCGGCATGTCCCGTATTCTGCCGGGGAAGCCTTCAGCGAGCTCGGCGGCCCGCCAGAGTAGGGACCGGCCAAGAGGCCTATTCCCCGAGACGCCCAGACCCAGTCCTTCGATGTAGACGGGGCCTAGCCCGCTCCATCTCCAAGTCCAGCCCCTCGTGTGGGCATTCAGAGCCTTCCGGGCGATGTGTTTCTCCCCCTACTGGCCGTTAACTAATGCGGGAGGGGTGATCTCCCCAAGAGTCAGGAGGAAGTGGTGCCGACCGAGCTGGCACTCCCGCTGGGACTGAGGCGGCCCGATACGGGCGCCACACCGAGGAAGGCGATCGTTCTCGTGATCGCCCTCGCAGCCGTGGCCATCTCCCTCCAGGGCCTGCGCATCCCGGACTTCTCCGGGAAGGCCCACCCTTCAGTCTTGCGTGAGGCCGGGAGAGCCCCCGACGCCTCGCTCGACGTCATCGTGCGCGAGACGAAACCCGCTTCACCCGATGCGGAGAAGCTGGTCGGCCATCTCGGCGGGAGCGTGAATCAGGAGCTCCCGTTGGTCGGTGGATTCTCCGCCCAGATTCCCGCCAAGTCCCTGTCAGCACTGCTTCGATCCCCTGCGGTCGTCCGGGTGTGGGGCGACGGGCGGATCCGCATGACCTCGCTCGACCTCGGTGGCCTCCTGGACCTGGGCGGAATGGACTCGGTCGCAGCCAACAAGGTGTGGCGGCAGAGCATCCGGCTTCCTTCCGCTTACTCGGGCTCGGGGGTCGGCGTGGCCATGCTGGACACGGGAGTGACCCGCGTGGCCGACCTGGGGAACCGGGTCCGGGTCAGAGTCGACTTCACTCCAGACCACGATGGATATGACCGGTACGGCCATGGAACGCACATGGCTGGACTCATCGCGGGCAACGGCACGCTGTCGAGTGGAACCTGGGCCGGAGCAGCCCCCAAGGCGAACATCATCTCGGTGAAGATCGCAGGGGCGGACGGCTCCACCGACGTCTCCCTGGTCATCGCGGCGATGCAGTGGATCGTCACGCATCGGGCCACGTACAACATCCGGGTCCTGAACCTGTCGTTCGGCACGGACGCGATCCAGAGCTATCTCCTCGATCCCCTCGACTTTGCCGTGGAGCAGGTGTGGCGATCGGGCATCGTGGTCATCGTCGCGGCGGGAAACCGCGGTTCCCTCCCCGGCACCATCAACAAGCCCGCGGATGATCCCTTCGTGATCACCGTTGGAGCGGCCGATCTTCGCGGGACCACAAGCACCAGCGACGACGTGGTGGCGAGCTTCTCCAGCCGCGGCCCGACCCAAGACTTGCTCGCCAAGCCTGACCTGATCGGTCCTGGGATCGGCATGGTCTCCAATCGAGCGCCAGGGAGCACGCTGGACGTCCAGCATCCGGCGGCTCGGGTCGGCGACTACTACTTCAAGGGCTCGGGGACGTCACAGGCGGCGGCGGTCGTATCGGGCGTGGCCGCCCTGCTGATCCAGGCCAATCCTTCGATGACCCCGGATGTTCTCAAGGCCACCCTGACCGGAACCGCCAACCAGAAGATCGGAGGCCTTCTCGGCTTCCTGGGGCTCGATGGAGCCGGGGCCGGGCTGGTCGATGCGACGGCGGCGGTCAATGCGGCCCTGGCGAATACCTACGTGAGCAAGCCTGCCAATCGAGGAATCTCGAGCTTCCCATCGACAGGGGCTGGGCTGGTCCAGCTCAGCCGGGACTCCAGCGCGCTGGTCTACTCGGACCTGAACGGTGACGGTGTGCTCGACCTCGTGGTGGGGGAAGTCGATGCGCTCGGCAACGCCCTGTTGGGCAGCACCTGGTCCAAAGCGTGGTCCGACAACCCGTGGGCTCCCTATGTGTTCGAGGCGACCGGATGGGACGGCAAGACCTGGAGCGGCAAGACCTGGAGCGGAACGTCCTGGCAGGGCAAGACCTGGAGCGGGAAGACCTGGTGCTGAAAGCACTCGGTAGGACGTGAGTTCGGGAACACTGGCTCAGGGGGAGCGGGCGAAGGGACGCCTCCCCGTTCGGCTGTCCGGGGAGCACCGGATCTGGGTGCTCAGCTCGGGCATGGCCCTGGCCTCGCTCGGGCTGTATCTGGCGGGCGTTCGATACCTCCAGCCGGTCCACCCGCTTCCTCTCTCCTGGTGGGCCCTCGGGGCGATGTTCGGGCTCGCCGAGGTGTTCGTGGTGCAGTTCGAGATCCGTCGGGACACCGTTTCCTTCTCGCTCAGCGAGATCCCCCTGGTCCTCGGTCTCTTCTTCGCCCACCCGACGAGTCTGGTGGTCGGCCAGCTTGCCGGCGCGGCGGCGGCGCTGACCTTCCACCGTCGGCAGAAGACGATCAAGCTCGCCTTCAACCTGAGCCTGCTTTCGCTCCAGGCCTGTCTTGCTCTGCTCCTGTTCCACCCGATCCTTTCCCTGGGCGACCCGCTTGGGCCCGCAGGATGGATGGCGACGCTGGTTGTCACGCACACGCTCGACGTCGTCTCGTCGCTCATGGTGGCCCTCGCCATCTCACTCAATGAGGGCAAGCGGATGGTTCTGCGAGGGCTCTTGGGAGTGGGCACGGCCGTCACCTTCGCCAATACGGGGCTCGCCCTCCTCGCCGTGCTCATCGTCTGGACGCATCCCGAGTCCAGCTGGCTGCTGCTCGTCGCCGCCGGGGTGGTGTTCCTCGGACTCCATGCCCATGGATCGCTGCGGCGAACGCACAATCAACTCCAGGTGCTCTACGAGTCCAATCGCGCCGCGGAGGCCGCCACCGACGTCGAATCCATGCTCTTCTCGATCCTGTCCGGGGCCCGGGACATGCTTCACGCCGAGATAGCCGAGACCACGCTGTTCGGTCGTTCCGTGGACGAGCCCGCTTCGACGATCACGCTGGGACCGGGAGATCGGTGGGAGTCCGTCCGAGGCGTGCGGCTCGATCCGACGCAGGGCGTGTGGGCGCGGGTCGTTGCCGAGGAGCATGGGGTCCTGCTCGCCCGGCCCATCAGGAGTGAGCGACTCCGGGCCCACTTCGCTGCAAGCAGGATCCGGGACGCCATCGTGGCCCCCATGCGTGCCGAAGAAGGCGTGATCGGGACCATGCTGGTGGCCAACCGCCTCGGGGACCTGGCCACCTTCGACGAGGAGGACCTGAACCTTCTGGAGACGATCGCCAGGCACACCAGCGTCTCTTTGGAGAAGGGCCGATTGCTCGAGATGTTGCGTCAAGAGGCGGCCACGAATGAGTACCTGGCATTGCACGATGGCCTCACCGGGCTCCCCAACCGTGCGTGGTTTCTACAGAGACTCGGCGAAGCCATCGACCATGCGAGGCGAGCGGGCACGTCGCTGGCCGTCGTGCTGATGGACCTGGATCGGTTCAAAGAGGTCAACGACACACTCGGCCACCACAACGGTGACGAACTGCTCAAGGAGATGGGGCGAAGGCTCTGCGAGCTGCTCGATGACGATGCTGTCGCCCGGCTGGGCGGCGACGAGTTCGCCGTGCTGCTACCGAGTATCACCGGTCCGGGAGCGGCGCTCCAGACGGCGAAGGGGATCGTCCGTTCATTGGACACACCGTTCCAGGTGGAGGACCTCCAAGTCGACGTCAGGGCGAGTGCGGGAATCGCGATCTTTCCCACCGACGGAGACGACGCGAGCTCGCTGCTTCAGCGGGCCGACGTGGCCATGTATCTGGCAAAGGAAGCGCGCAGCGGCTGCGAACCCTACGCCCCGGAGAGAGACCCCTACAGCCCGTCGCGATTGGCGCTCATCACAGAACTGAGGACGGCGATCGAACGAAGAGACGTCTTTCTCGTGTATCAGCCGCAGGTGGATCTGCGGACGGGCGCCCTTGCGGGGGTGGAGGCGCTGGCCCGGTGGGAGCATCCGAGACGCGGCCCCGTCCCCCCCAACGAGTTCATCCCGATCGCCGAGCATGCCGGGATCATCAAGGATCTGACCCTGCTCGCGCTGGATACCGCGCTGTCGGAGCGTCAATCGACTCTTGCCTCGGATCTGGGTGAGATACCGGTTTCCGTCAACCTGTCGGCGCGGCTGTTCCAGGACGAATACTTCCCGGACGAAGTCACCCGGTTACTGGACCGCTACGGCGTGCCGTACGGCGGGCTGTGCCTCGAGCTCACCGAGAGCAGCATCATGGCCGATCCCGATGGCAGCCGAGCGATGCTCGAGAGGTTCAGTGAGGCCGGGATTCGCCTGTCCATCGATGACTTCGGCACCGGGTATTCATCGCTCTCCTACCTCAGCCGCCTGCCACTGGACGAGATCAAGATCGACAGGTCGTTCGTGAAGCGGATGGGGCAGGACGGGCGGGACGCCTCGATCGTCCAGTCGACCATCGGTTTGGGCCACGCGCTGGGGCTGACGGTCGTGGCAGAGGGTATCGAGGACGATGAGACGCTGGGGCTCCTCTCGACGCTGGGGTGCGATGTCGGGCAGGGCTACCACATCGGACTCCCACTCCCTCCCGCGCGGCTGCGGGAGTGGATGAGGGAGAGCGGGATCGTCAAGTCTGCAAGCGACGTCGAGCCTGGCCTTCCGCATCCCTCCACCGAGCGATTGTCTTCCGTCGAGGTTCTCGCGGAGCATCGGATCAAGAGGCAGTCGAAGTAGCAAAGGCCGCCGTGCGTGGACGGCAATGCAGGCTGAGTCCCGAAAATTGCTTGTGGGAGCGTCTGGTTCGATGCTAGCCTTGGGGTTCCGCCACGATTGTGGCCCGATCAACCAGGAGGTGACCGATGACCGTCTGCTCGGTGGTTGTCGCGTCGCGTCCTGGCACCGGTCGGTTCGTCTCTTCCTGATCACCCGGAAACCCCACGGGCGCGACGGCGCCTACTCACCCGTCACGTCCTGGAGGTTCCAATGTCACGCGACCAACGCCATCGCGGGCGCCGCGGTGGACTGAGTAACACGTTCCGATGCCGGCGCTGTGGGCTGGATGTATCGATCCATGCCCTCGGTACGGCGCACCGGAACCACTGTCCAAACTGCCTGTGGAGCCGTCATCTCGACGACAGCCCGGGCGACCGCGCGGCGGATTGCGGTTCGCTCATGGAGCCGATCGCCATCACCGTGCGCGGAGACGGGGAGTGGATCCTGATCCACCGGTGTACCGGCTGCGACGTGCTTCACCTGAACCGCAGCGCTGGCGACGACAACCCGCTGCTCCTGCTCAGGCTCGTCGTCAAGCCGCTGGTGCAGGCGCCGTTCCCGCTCGAACGGATCGCTCGGCTCTGACCCGGTTACACCCGCCGGCGGTACCTGCTGATCGCCAGCGGAGCGAAGACCGCCGTGATCACGATGAGCCAGATGAGCGACTGCCACAATGGCCTGGCCACGGGGCCCCCCAGCATCAGTCCCCGCGTGGCGTCTACGACCTTGGTGATGGGGTTGACCTTCACGAACGCCTGGAGCCATCCCGGCATGGTGGACGCCGGGGCAAACACGGAGCTCGCGAACGTGAGCGGCAGGATGATCATGAAACCCCAGGTGTTGACGGCTTCGGGGCTCTTCGCCGAGACGCCGATGAAGGCCATCGGCCAGCACACCGTGATCCCGAACAGCGTGGCCAGGGCGATCCCGCCGATGGCCCCGGCGAATCCGCCATGGAACCGGAACCCCAAGAGCATGCCAAAGCCGGCGATGATGAGGACGCCCCACAGGACCCGCACGGCATCGGCGAGGATGCGCCCGGCCACCACAGAAGAACGTGAGATCGGCAGCGAACGGAACCGGTCGATCAAGCCTCGCTGGAAGTCGATGTTCAGCCCGAGCGCCGTCTGGAACCCGGTGAAGGCGACGCCCTGCACCAGGATCCCGGGGAGGGCGAACTGCAGGTACTGACGGCTCGACCCGGCGATGGCTCCGCCGAACACGTAGACGAACAGCATCAGGAACATCAGCGGCTGGATCGTCATGCCGACCAGTTGCTCGGGGTCGGACCGGATGTGCAGCAGGTTCCGTCGCATGACGGTAAGGACGTGGTGGATGGCCTCTCGCGGCGCGATCCGTCCACTGGTCGGGCCGGCGCGGCCCACGGTGACGGCGGTGCTCATGTGGTGCTCCCTTCGATGTCGGGTTGGTCCGGTTGCTCGCCATCGGCCGGCCGGCCGGTGAGTGCGAAGAAGACCTCGTCCAGGCTCGGTCGACGCAGGGCCAGCTCGGAGACCGTGATGCCGGCCTCGTCCAGCTGCCTGGAGGCCGTTCGGAGCATCCCCGGGTCGCCCACCGGGACGGTGATGAGCTGAGAATCGTGGTCGACGGAGGCTTCGTTGCCGGAGACCTCGGTCATGATTCGAGCCACCGAGGCCATGTCGAGTGGCTGGACTCGCGCTTCCACCACCTGGCCGCCGGTCTTCGACTTGAGCTCGTCCGACGTCCCGGCGGCGATCACCCGCCCGTGGTCGATTACCGCGATGCGGTCGGCCAGCTGATCGGCCTCATCGAGATACTGGGTGGTCAGCAGGACAGTCGTCCCCTCGCGAACCAGGCCGGTGATCATGTTCCACAACTGGCGGCGACTCCTCGGATCCAGCCCCGTGGTCGGCTCGTCCAGATAGAGGAAGCGCGGCCGGCCCACCAGGCTCGCCGCCAGGTCAAGCCGTCTCCGCATCCCGCCGGAATAGGCCTTCACCGTCTTGAGCGCGGCATCGCTCAGCTCGAATGACTCGAGCAGACTCGCGGCCCGGGCTCGTGCCTCCTTCGATGGAAGCCCGAGCAGGCGGCCCAGCATGTACAGGTTCTCCTGCCCGGAAAGGAGCTCGTCCACCGCGGCGTATTGGCCGGTCAGCCCGATCAGCCGGCGGACCTGGGCAGGCTGCCTGACCACGTCGTACCCGCCAACCAGAGCACTGCCGGCATCCGGCCGGAGGAGCGTGGCCAGGATCCGGATGGCCGTGGTCTTGCCGGCGCCATTGGGGCCGAGGAGCCCGAGGACGGAGCCCTCGTACACCTCCAGATCGACACCGTCGAGGGCCCTGACCTTGCCAAACCGTTTCGCCAGACCCTCAGCCAGAATGGCCGGTTCGCTCATCGCAAAACCTCCTCCCTCGCCCTGGCCGTTGCGGGCACGTACGAAAGCGCCGTCGACCGGGTCGACGACGCGGCTCGCGAGTATATGAGAGTCAACCCCGACAGACGGCCGTCATCTGCCCCCGTAGGGGTCTTGTCAAAAGAGCGATCGCGATATATCGTGATCCTACGCGATAGGGCCAACCGTGGAAGGGAGGATTCCATGCACGCCGAGATGCCATACCCAGCCCCTCCACTCGCCGGGGAGCGAGGAGACGATTGGTGGTGGGCACGAAAGAGATGGATGGCGATGGCGGCGGCGACCAGGCGGCACGGCGGTCATCGTGGCCGGCGCCGGTTCGGGCCGGGCTTCGACCCTTGGGGAGGTCCGGTCAGATTCCCGGGGCCTTTCTTCGGACGCGGACCGAAGGTAGGTCGAGGAGACGTCCGAGCGGCGATCCTGGTGCTGCTGGCCGAGGGTCCCATGCACGGATACCAGATCATCCAGGAGCTCACCGAGCGAAGTGGAGGAGTGTGGCGGCCGAGCCCGGGCTCCGTCTACCCGACCCTTCAGCTCCTCGAGGACGAAGGGTTGATCAGGAGCGAGGAGGCCGAGGGACGCCGCGTCTTCCATCTAACGGACGCCGGAAAGGCAGAGGTCAAGCGTCGCGGTGAGGAGGCTCCTCCGCCGTGGGAGGCATTCGGCGACGCCGGCGCGCTGATCGACCTGCGGGAAGTGGGCTTCGGGATGATCGCGGCCGTGATGCAGGTTGCCCAGGCCGGGAGCGAGCGCCAGATCGCACGGGCGAAGGAAATCCTCACCGAGGCTCGAAAGAGTCTGTATCGCCTGCTGGCCGAGGACGACCCGACCGAGGAGGGCGACGCGCCGAAGGACTGATTCAGGGGTCCGCTACTCGGAACGCCACGGAGGTCCGCACGCGGGGGTTGAAGGGCCCGTGGTCGGCGGCGACGAATTCGGCCTCCAGCACGTGGCGGCCCGGTCCCACCTCGAGCGTCCGGCTCAGCGTGAGGCTCATCGACACGAGCGCTCCGTCCAGGAACAGGTGGATGTGGCCCTGGTTCCGACACGAGCCGGGTCGAAGTGAACGGCACGATCCGTCCGCCCACCAGCTGCAGCCGCACGGGCACGGTCGCGGGCTTTCCCCGGAACGACTCCCCGGGTTGGGGGGTGAGGAAATGAAGCCGCGCCGAGCTCGACGGACGCGTGGCAGAAGCGTCCGGCCGGATGATCGGGGGAAGGACCACGGCAAGAACCAGAGCGGAGACGGCCAGCCCCACCGCCGCCCAGCCGGCAGCGCGGGGCAGACCTTGGAAGGATCTTCCCCGAAGCCGCTGCACTCCCACCAGGCCGAGGATCACGGCACCCAGGAAGAGGAACGTCGAAACCCCTTGGTCCACGGGGGTCCTGGCGCCGTCGGCCAGAAGGGATGGCGTCAGTCCCCCCAGGGATCCATCCGCTTCCGGGTGACCGGAGGCCGCCGCCGCGGGCGGGGACGCCGCGATCGACGGCGCTTCCGTCGGATGCGAAGCTCGGCGATCCCGATGGCGGCGACGATGGTGGCGAGCCCGGCGATCAGGATGACTCTGTAGATGACGGTGCCCGTCGAGGTGTGCCTCGGGGTTCCCAACCTACCCTGCCCAACCGCGAAGTAGCCCAGCTCGCTCACATTGCCCTGCACGAGCTGTTGACCGATCGAGTCGATACTCGGAATAGCCGTCCACGCCCGGCCGTCCGACGAGCGAAGCAGGGTGTGCCGGTGGAGGAGCGCATCGGCCGCTGCCGGGTACGCCAGCACGAGCTGTCCCGGATCCTTCAGCGACCCGACTGAGGCGCCGCTCGGCCGAAGGGTCGCCGTCAACCGGTAGACGTTGCCGGAGAGCTGCATCCCGTTGGGGACGGAACCTCCCCCCGCCGGAGCGAGTGGGGTGATCCGGAGGAGGACCGAGCGGTCGCCGGGCGGGGCCTGAATGGCGGCCTTCCCGAGGGCCAGGCTGGCCTGGCTGTCATCGGTGCTGAACACCCCTGCTCCCGAGCCGCCCGAAGCGTCCAGGATGATGGAGAAACGCCCAGCGGACGGTTTCTCGTTGGTCGATGCGAGGCTCGGCGGCGGGCGGACCCACCGGTAGGGCGGCGGCGGGGCAAACCCGTCGAGCAGCGGCCGGCGGGCGAGAGGGCTGAGCCTTCCGCTGACCGCCGCGAGGAGGAGATACACGGCGGCCACGGCAACGCCTGCGGCCAGAGCCCGGCGACGGTCTGTCACGGGGCCAGGGACATCGGTGTGATGGGCGCCGTGGCGAACTGCGGCGGCCACACCACGGCCCGCCGATTCACGCCCATCCACTCCCAGATGACGCTTGCTGCGCGCAGGTTGGCACCCGCGTCGGCCCCACCTGCCGGGACGAACTCCAGGCCGCTCCCGTTGGGCAGCCCGCCGGAGGCGATCCGGATCCGCAGGGCAGCCGACGAAACGGCCTGCGGCGTGATCGCTCCCGCGTGGGGCATGACGTCATGGAACAGAGCCCACGCAGCTGAGAAGCCGGCCAGAGCGGAGGCGCTCATCGCCTCGTGGTAGGAGTCTCGATAGGCGGCGCGGGCCCGCTCCAGGAGACGGCGGGCAGGAAGGGTAAGGCCCGACGGCCTGAGCGCGTCGCCGTCCGGCTTGTCCGAGGCGAACAACCCGACCGCGTCCCGGCCCAGGGCTTGGCCGAAGGCGGGCATGCAGAAGCTGGAGGAGGTCCCGATCCCGGCGACCAACGAGACGTGCTGGCGGACCAGCTCCCGGCGAAGGGCGACGCTGTCCTCGAGATACGCCGAGACGAACAATACGTCGGGCTTCGAGCGAGCGATCCGGGCGACGACCCCGGCGAGGTCGGGCCGCTGAGCCGGATAGGAGAACTGCCCGGCGAACGGTAAGCCGAGCGACCGTATCTCCTGCACGGCTCCCTCAGCCACCGTCGCGCCGTACAGGTCGCCGACGTTCGCCACGGCGAAGCGCAGGGAGGTGGCGGGGCGTCCGAGCACGGGCGCCAGTCGCTCGGCCACGAAGGACACCGCCGCCCGGCCCAGGACTCCTCCACTGGGAGCCACGCGGAAGAAGAAACGGCCGCCACCGGGACCCGGCATCGACCCCACGGCTCCTGTCTCCCAGAAGAGCATCCGCCGGCGGGCAGCTTCTGCGGAGGCGGGGGCCGAGATGCTGCTCCCGTAGCTTCCCAGGACGAATCGAATGCCTCGCCTGGAAAGCGTGGCCACGGCCCCGGGGGCCGCATCGGCTCCAGAGACGTCGACCGGCTCCAGGTCGATGACCCGCCCATCGACTCCGCCATCCTCGTTGACCAGATCGACGGCCAGCCGAACCCCGCGATACTCATCCACCCCGCCCGGTCCCTGGGAACCGCTCAGCGGATATACCGCCCCAACGCGGATCGGGTGGGGCGATAGCGAGCAGGCACTCGCCACGAGCGCCATCGCCACCATGCACGCGCCCAGGATTCGGCTCATCGTGCCACCGCCAACACGTTGGCCAGCACGTGGGTCGCGGCCGGAATGGTCCACCGTCTCGACGCCCACCGCTGCCACGACAGAAGCAAGCCGGCACCGAGATCCACCCAGAACGCGGCCATACCATAGGCAGGAACGTGGACCAACGCGAACAGGAGCGCAGAGACGACGATCGCGAAGGCGGGTCCATTCGAGGCCAATCGGCCGAACAGATATCGACGGAAGAAGGCTTCTTCCGCCAAGGCTGCCAGCGTATTCAGCATCAGCGCGTCCTGGGCCACCGGGAAGGGAATGGGGGTGCCGGACACGAGCGGGCTCAGGGTGAAGGCCCCCGCCCCAACGCCCAGGACCAGCAGTGGCCTCGTCATAGCCGCCCCGGGCTGCGGTACTGCGCCCGCGAAGGAGATCGCGGCCAACAGGAGATACGTTGCGCCCAGTGTCAGCGCCGCGCCGGGGCGCCCCAGAGCCAAGGGCCGAAGGAGTAGGAGAGAGAGACCTACGGCAGCGATCCCCGTCGTCTGGAGATCGCCGGTCAGGCCTTCAGGTGGCCGTTCCGCATCGACCACTGCGCGGCTCACTGCTTCACCTGGAACGTCACCGCCGTGAATATCCGCGGGTTGAACGGCAGGTGATCCGACGCAACGAACTCGACCCGTAGCACGTGCATTCCAGGCTTGACGTTGCCGATGTCGTCGGTCGTCGAGAAGTTCATCGACACGATCTGGTTGTCCAGAAAGACGTGCAGATGTCCCTTGTCGGGAGAGATGTGTGTCGTGGTTGCCGGAACGATCCTCGCCCCACTGAGAGCGACCCGGATCTTGACATCGGACCCGCGAACGACTTCGCCGTTCATGGGGGACAGGATCTTCACCTCCGCGGGGCTGCTCGGCCGGGCGACAGGGGACTGGGTCCCGTTCGCGCCCCCGGCCTTCGAGCAGGCCGCCGCGAAGAGGACCATGCCAATAGCCCCCGCCGTGAACACTCGGGCCATACCTGGTCGCCGCACAGAACTCGCTTCCTTTCTCATCGGAGGATGTGTTGCTCGAAATAGGCCTCATACACGGTTCCGTTCCTGGTCGTCGCCTGGATCCGGAAGCGCCAATGGCCTGCCACGAGCTTCGTGTTGGCCACGAAGTGTCCGGCGTCGAAACGGATCAGGGGGAGTTCCTCGGGGGATCCCGACGGGGCGACCGCCGTCGCCGAGGCCGAGGCGATGGGCTGCTCGTTCCCTGAGGCCTGGAAGAACGTGAAGTGCACGGTGTTGTTGCCCTCCCTCCCCGGATCGACGTAGGCCTGAAGGGATCCCCCTCCGGCCAGAGCGATGGTGTATAGGGTCGGCTGCCCCGGAGCCCGCGAGACCTGGATACGCTCGGGCGGGAGTCGAGGCGTGAATGCCAGAGGCACCTCCACCGAGCCGGCCGGCCCTTGGACGAGCACCGAGATGTTCCACCGCCCGTCCATCGAGATGACGGTACCTCGTCCTGCCCAGAGCCCACCTCGCGCTCTGGAAAGCTCCATGGTCGGCGACCCGAGGTCGGGTCGGCCCTCCAAGTTGAACATCATGCTCACGCGGCTGGCGTCCACAGGCCGGCCCGTGTCGTAGTCGGTGACCGTGGCGGCGAAGGCATTGGGCCCGACCGTTCCGGGTGTGACGACCAATCGCACCCGAAGGGACGTGGCGAAGTCGTTCCCCCTCACCACGACCTGCTGCGGAATGGGCCGCCGGGCTGCGGAGGCGACGGAACTCGCCGGTGGAAGTTGGGTGAGAACACCGGTCACGCCGAGAACGCCCGCCGCGAGCAGGAGCTCGGCGCCAACCGTGCGGCGAAGGGACGTCATGGGTCGGCTTCCTCTCGCGATGCCCGGCACGTTCACGTACCGGTTTCGAGCTCCCAGCGCGACCAACCCGGCGAACAGGCCCACCTTGATCAGCATCGCGATCCCGAAGCTCGTGTCGATCAGGCGCCGCCAGTCCGCGGGTCCGCCCACTTCGTTCAGCGCACGAAGTAGGCCGGTCACCGCCACCGCCGCCAGCGCGATCCCCGCAAGCCGGGAGAAGCGCTGAATCGCTACGGCCCGCTCTGCAGACTCCCGGCCTCGGATCCCCAAGAGGAGCCACAGCAGGCCGCCGATCCACACCGCCACTGCCAGGAGGTGCAGCCACTGCACCCCGACGTTGAACCACCGCATGGAGGCCGCCGCTCCGGCGTGGCCGGCCAGAGTGTGTAGCCACATGGTCGCCGCCGCCGCCGCCCCGACCAGCACC
>DASXTW010000040.1:0-27567 GCA_036505215.1 Actinomycetota bacterium
CCGCCCTGGCAGCAGCGCGCCGCATGCAGGGCGTGCGTGCCCCCACCGGAATGGCCCATGACCGCGAACTGCCCGATGCCCAGTGCGTCGGCGGTGCTGGCCACGTCAGCGGCCGCTGATGCCACGTCCCGGCCTGGAAGAGGAGTTGATCCGCCGTATCCGGGCCGGTCATACGACACCCAGCGGATGCCGAGCTGGGCGGCGGCCGGGAGCAGGGGTTCGGGCGGCGCGCCAATGTTCGGCGTGCCGTGGTGCCAGAAAACAGCGAGGCGGGCGTCGGCACCATCCGCAGAGGCGTCGTAAATGTGCAGTGTGCGCCCGTCGCTCAGCTCGAGATCAGTCTCTGTCACCACCCGCCGAGTCTAATGATCGTCGAGCATCACCCGAGGGTCGTCGAAACGCCGAGCATCACCCGAAACACGACATGGCAATCGTGCGCCGGGCAGGATTCGAACCTGCGACCCGCTGCCCAGAAGATAGACGGCCTTGAACGCTGTGCTATGCAGGGAAACGCGGTCGCGGCCGACCGAATCCGCATCAGTTATTCGGCTATCTCCGGGCACAGTTCTCTGTGGCTCGACCTCTTGGCAGCTGCAGGGTCGGTCAGGCGGGTTCCACGATCAAGTAAGTGAAGGGCGTCGCCGGCCCGACCTTCCGAATCAGATGGATGACGAACCCCTGCCCGGGTTGGCGTTCCACCCACTGGATCATGGGAGGGAACCCGGACAAGAAAGTGCCCGGACTCCCGGTGAGGGTGGCGGTGATGTGACTTTGGGTGGTGACGGCCGGGTTGCTCACGAAGAAGGCGTCCTGAAGGGCGGGAATAGTGCCACTCCCTACGGTGGAGAAGGCGGCCGGGCCCTGTACGTACAGCGCGAGGAAATCGTTCGAGGAGGCGTACACGCCGATACCGTTGTCGGCCTCGCCCAGCACGCCGACGCCCGTCGGGCTGAAGCCGGAAACGCCGGCGCCACCCTCTCCGCGCACGCCGGCGCCCGATGTAGACGTTCCCTTCACCCCGGGCCCGGTCCCATTGTTGACACCCAGCACCCCTGTGCCCGTGTCGCTGGTGATGTCACCCATCACGCCGGCGCCGTCGCCATCGGAGTGGCCGTGTACCCCTCGCCCCAGGGCGCTGTGGCCAAACACGCCACGGCCGGAGCCGGCCACGCTCCCCTCGACGCCCAGCGCCGAGATGCTGGTGCTCGCGTTGTCGCCGCTGACCCCGGCGAAGCCGGCCTGGTTCGTTTCGCCTGAGACACCATGGCCGTCGCTGGACTGCCCGAGCACGCCGGGTCCCGAGCCGAAGTTCTGTCCGCGCACGGCGGGCTGCGTGCTCAACACCTGGCCGAACACCCCGGTGCCGTTCCCGGTCGTGCTGGCGAACACGCCGATCCCGGTGTTGGTGCTTCCCTGGATGCCGGCACCGGTGACGGAGTCTCCCTTGACGCCGGGCCCGTTATCCGTGTTATTGCCGTGGACAGCCGGGGTAGTGTCGTCGCTGTCGTAGTGGACCGTGCCGTGGGCCTGGGCCTCCTTGGAGGACAGCATGCCCCCAGCCACGGCCCCAGCTGCAGCCGCCCCCAGAGCCTTGAGCAGAGCTCGGCGGGTCTTGCCCTCCTCCGTCCCGGCGGACCCCCCGCCAGAAGCCGCGTCAATCGGCGTCACCGCCGCGCTTTCTTTCGGTGCCATGCTCCCTCCCTCGGCCGTGGACCCCCCAATGGGGGTCGCTCGCTCCGTGTTCCTACCATCGCTTCCAGCGATTCTTCATGCGCAAATCGCCGTACCGGAACTGCAGCCAGGGGGCGCGTGTCTCGCGATACGTTCGGTAGTTCAATGAACGGCATGGCGCGCACAAGATGGCGCGCTGGATGAGGCGCGCCGGGCAGGATTCGAACCTGCGACCCGCTGCTTAGAAGGCAGCCGCTCTATCCACTGAGCTACCGGCGCTCAAAGAGCAGTCTACCTGCGGCAACGCTGCTCGCGGCCGCCTCAGCCCTCGGACTGGAACAGCTTGAACACGTAGAGCTGCGGGATCGAGCCGAAGTTCGATCCACCGACGTACAGCGTGCCGTTCACCATCGCTGGAGACGAGTTCACGATCGGATCCTGGGTGATGAACTCCCAGAGCTGACTGCAGAGGGACTGGCCGCATCCGTTCGCATTGAAAGCGTAGATGCGATTCTGGTTCTCACTCACGTACACGACCCCGTTGGTGACGGCCGGGGAGGAGTTCATGGCCGCGATGGGGTCACCGTTCCCGAACGCTCGCCACAGCGGTTGGCGATGAACTTGCGCAGGGGAGTACGGGCCATGAAGGCGAGCAGATTGAAAGGCGTGTTAGGGGGGACTTGGGGCCGTTCCCTGCACCGGTCTCGGTGGCAGCGGGAAGCCCATCACGCGAAGGCCCTTCGTGGCCCTGGCCATGTAGTCGTGCCAGATGGGGGCGGCGAGGAGCCCTCCGAACCCCCTGACGCCGTGGACGTCGCGCATGGGAATCTCCGCCCTCGGATACCCCACCCACACGCCGGTGCACAGCTGTGGGATGTAGCCCATGAACCAGGCGTCCTGGTAGTCCTGGGCGGTGCCGGTCTTTCCCGCTTGGGGCCGCCCGATGTCTGCTCTGGTACCCGTCCCGCCGTGGACCACCCCCTCCAGCATGGCAGTGACCTGGGCGGCCACCGGCGAGGGGATGGCCCGTGAACAGCGCGGGCGAGCCCGAAAGATCGTCGTGCCGGTGCTCGATACAACCCTGGCGATGGGATAGGGATGACAGTGGACTCCTCCGTCGGCCAGGGTCGCGTACGCCGACGTCATTTCCAGCGGGGAGACCCCCGAGGCGCCCAGGGTGATCGGGCAGTACGCGGCGAGGGGACTCGCGATTCCCATCCGGTGCGCAACCATCGCCACCCTCCTCGGCCCCACCTCGTTGACGAGCTGCGCGAACACAACGTTCACCGAGAACTTGGTGGCCTCCCACAGGCTCATGGAGCCGCCCGTGCCGGGCTCGGCGTTGCCCACGTGCCAGGGGACCCCGGTCCCTCCGCAGTCGGGGATGGTAATGGGGGAGGCCGAGGAGAATGCTCTGGCCGGAGGGATCCCTTCCTCCAGGGCGGCGGTCAGGGTGAACACCTTGAAGGCGCTGCCAGCGCTCCGGTGGGCCTGGGTGGCCAGGTTGAACTTCGACTTCTTGAAGTTCGTCCTTCCGACCATGGCCAGGACGGCTCCGGTGCGAGGGTCGACGGTTACCACGGCAGCTCGCGGATCGGTCCGGAGAGGCAGGTGGGCCCGGATCGCGGCCCTGGCCGCCGACTGAAGCTTGGGTTTGAGGGTCGTGTAGATCTGGAGCCCTCCTTGGAACAAGGCCCGCAGTCGGTCAGCATACGTGCGACCGAACCGCCGTTCCTGCATGAACTGCTCCTCCACGTAGCGGACGAAGTAGGGCTCGGGTCCTGGCAGGTTGGCGGTCCGCCCCTTTCTGGACAGCTTGACCGGCGTGGCGATGGCAGGCAGGTACTGTGCGCGCGTGATCCAGCCGAGCTCGAGCATCCGGGCAAGGATGTCGTCCCGTCGTGCGCGAGCCCGGGCCTTGTGATGGAGGGGGTTATAGAACTCGGGGGCCGAGATCATCCCGGCCAGCAAAGCCGCCTGGGAGAGGGTGAGCCTGCCCACTGGCTCGGCGAAGTAGTACCGGGCGGCCGTCCCGATCCCGTAGACGCTGTTCCCCAGGTAGACCTGGTTGAGATACATCTCGAGGATCTGGTCCTTGGAGTACGTGCGTTCCAGGCGGATGGCGTCTCTGGCCTCGGCGATCTTGCGGGCCAGCGTCTCGGCAGAGCCGGTCTCCGTGTTCTTGGCCAATTGCTGAGCGATTGTGGAGCCTCCTTCCACGATCCTCCCGGCCCTGGCGTTGGTGATCAGTGCCCTCAGGATCGACCGGAGGTCCACGGGCCCGTGCTGGTAGAACCGGTGGTCCTCCGCCGCCAGAACCGCCTTCCTGGCTACGACGTTGACCTCCGAAAGTGGTACGACCTCCCGGTTCTGGTCCAGGTACAGGGTGGCCAGGGCCGAACCATCCGCAGCGTAGATCACGGAGCGCTCCGGCAGGGCCGGGATGTGCAGAGGGGCACGGGCTTGGGCAAGGACATTCGCGTCGAGCTGGCGGAGTACCGTTGCAGGGCCACCCACCACCGGGAGGAGTCCAACAGCAACAAGACCACCGGCAGTGGCAATCACCGCCAGAAGGAATGGCAGGCGACCCAACCGAGCGGCAACGTCTCGCACCGAGATCGATCGCCGGCGCACTCGAGCGGGAACGAAAAGCGGCCTGGGCGAAGCGGCGTGAAGCAATTGATCGGGGAAGTGCTGGTCTTCCTGCCTCCATTGATTAGTACGTCAGAGAAAAGTGAGAAGTTGCGGGCAGTGGGCAGACGATTGTGGTGATGTCGTTGCATCTGTCTCCTCTTCGGCGCAAACCAACAAGCGATACTCCGAGACGCTTCTGGGGCATCTCCCAGGCGCCTCTCAAGCCCGCCTCCTTGACTGGGGCATGTACCGCACCATGAGAGGAGGTGACCCAACATGCGGCTTCGGCTCAAACAAGCCTTGGTCGCCCTGACCCTTTCGGGCGTCCTCGTCGGCGGAGCTGCGGCCATCGCAAGCGCCCAGAGCTCCAGCCCTTCGCCAAGCTCGTCGTCTTCTTCCTCGACGACGCATAGTGCCGCGAACTGCCCCAACATGTAGGGCGCGGTCACCGATCACACCCGGCGCGGCTCCTCACGGTTCACTGGGGGAGTCGCGCCGCCGTGTCTCTCTTCGGTGGAGACCAGGTGTTCGGCCATCGCTGACGAATTAGGGCGCTCTGATCTCTTCGAGCATGTAGAGCTCGATCGGGCCCCTCTTGCCCTTGAGTTCGACCGGGCCGAGGGACTTGACAATGGCAGCTTCCCTGAGTTGCTCGTACGTGGCGGGTCCCAGGAGCACCTGCCCCGGCCTCGCCGCAGACTGGATGCGGGCCGCCACGTTCGTGGTATCGCCGATGACCGAGAAGCTCCGATGGCCCCCGGCGCCCACGTTGCCGACCACCGCCGGCCCGCTGTTGACCCCGATACGGAAGCGCGGCCAGTCGGGATGCCCGGCAGCGAGGCGCTCCGCCTCCTCCCGGAGCGAGAGCGCCGCCCGGGCGGCTCGGAGGGCGTGGTCGGGCTGGTCGCCCACGGCATTGAACACCACCATGATCGCGTCGCCGGCGAATCGCTCGATGAAGCCGCCTTCCCGCTGGGTCACGACGGGCACCGCGGCAGCCCAGTATGCGTTCAACATCTCGACGACTTCGGCGGGTTGCCGCATCTCCGAGAACGCCGTGAAGCCGGCAAGGTCGGCGAACAGTACGCTGACGTCCGCTTCGCGGCCGCCGAGTCGGGCCAGCTCCGGCTGAGCCTCGAGCCTCTGGGCCAGGTGCGGACCCACATAAGGGCGGAACAGGTCGTCGACCCGACGCAGCTCCCGGGCCGATCGCTCGAGCAGGTCGACCTCTTCGGCGCTGAAGCCCTCCCGGCGAAATCGATCCAGGACCCGGCCGACGGGCTGGTCTCGCCGGAGCGCATCCACCAGATGGCCGAGAGCATCGGAGTATCGCCTGTCTATCCGCTCCAGAGTTCCCTCCAGGTAGAGACCCCCGAAGGCTGCGGTGAGCGAGCGCTCGCGCCGGTACTCTGCCCGAGCCCCCGCGCTGATAGCCCCGAACGCGATCGCCATAAGGACGTGCCACTCCCACCAGGTGGCATGCCACCTTCGGCCGAATGCGACAGCGATCATGGCCTCGGCCAGCAGCACGAAGGCGACCGCCACGGCGAACGGAAGAGGCCGTCGGCGCCGGCGATAGATGCCGGCGTACCTGAACGCAGCGAAGCCGTACAGGGCGAGGCCGAGAGGAGTGAAGGCGCGGATTGTGGCGGGCGCCTCCTCGGGCGGCGGGCGCTTCAGCAGGGGGAGACCTCCCAGTGAAGCCGCGGCCCATGCCACAAACAAGAGAGCCAGCCCGACCCGAAGCGCGGTCTGCCGGCGCCGGAACACCGCGGTCCGGAGGTCATCCAACTCGAGGGCAGAGGCTCCGGCAAAGAAGGCTGCCAGCAGCAGTCCGACCGGGGTGGCGATCACGAAGCCGGCGTTCGGCGCTGTGAGCAGCACGCCCGGGGTGGCCAGGGCGTGCAGGCCGAGGAAGCCGGCGCTGGCCAGGAGGGCCAGTGAGACGAGGAACAGCCTTGTGTCGGCCCGCCGGCTGGCCGCTTCGCTGGTCAGCAGGCCCAGGAGCACATTGATGAGCGCCACGCTCAGCACGAGCCAGAAGTGCGAGGGATGGTGCTCCCACGTGACGTCGAGCTGCGGCCGGGCCAACAGCAGCCCGAGTCCCGCCAGCGGGAGGAGGAACAGCGTCGAAAGAGCCACCGTCCGACCCTTCATGGGCCGAAACACTATGCAGGCATCAGGGGACAAGCCAAGGCGTGGGTCCCGAAATTCGTTAGCGCCAGGAGTTGCGCGATCGTTGCAAGAAGATGATCGAGGAGTTCTCGGAAGGCATCCACAAAGTCCGGGCCGAGCTCACCAGGAAGGCGTCGTAGTCAGCGAGAGCGAGTTTGCGACAAAGCGAGCGCCGGCGCTCCGTGGAGCGCCGGCGCTTCCGCGTGCGTGGCTCGAGGGCTCCCCGCCCGTGACGGCTCACCCCTGCCGTCGCCCTCGAACCAATCGAGCAACGCGGACAGATTCACCACCCCTCCAACCACCAGGGTGGCCGGCGCCCTGATGCCGGCCTGATCTGCCAGCTCCGGGAGGTCGGCCAGGGTGGCCTTGACTAGCCGTTGCTGCGGCGTGGTGGCCCATTGCACGATCGCGGCCGGATCCATCGCGGGCCGGCCCGCCTCGATCAGCGAACGGCACACCTCGGCGAGCCTCCCGGCCGCCATGAGGACCACCAACGTATCCACGGCCGTGGCCACACGACGGAGCTCTACCGGTCGGCCTCCCGCCCCGCTTGCGGTGACGACGGCGACGCTGGCGGCCAGGCCCCGATGGGTCACCGGTATGCCGGCGAACGCGGGGGCGGCGACGGCGGAGCTCACGCCGGGCACGACCTCGAAGGCAACGTCGGCTCTGGCGCATGCCAGCGCCTCCTCACCCCCACGCCCGAAGACGAAGGGGTCACCCCCCTTCAGCCGGACGACCTGCTTTCCCCCCCTTGCCCGCTTCACCAGGAGGTCGTTGATGTCGTCCTGGTCGATGGCTGCCTGTCCGGGCGCCTTTCCCGCGTAGACGCGCTCGGCCAACGCGGGCGCGAGGTCCAGCACCTCGCCGGAGACCAGCCGGTCGTACACGACCACGTCGGCTTGCCTCAGCGCCTCCGCCCCTCGCAAGGTGAGAAGGCCGGGATCCCCGGGACCCGCCCCGACCAGGAAGACCTTCCCGGTCATGCCGCCCCACCTTGATGCGGCATGGGGTCCGCAGCTGCCTCGCCCCGCTCGTTGCTGCTACCCCCCTGCACCCCCGACAACCGAGCCAGCAGGAATGCGCGAGCCTCGCTCCGCCGGCCCTGACCGACTAGGTCCAGGAGTACCTCGACGTCGAGGGCCTCCTGCCATCTCCGGGCTCGTTGGCCGTAATCGGGAAGGTCGGGAAGGGTTTCCATCCGGACTTCGCCCAGGAGGTCGAGCAGCTCCTTCCACCTGGGGTCGAACTGCCGAGACAGCTCCTCGCGAAGGCGCCGAGCGAGGGCCGGCGACCGCCCCCCGGTCGAGATGGCGATGGCGAAGTCTCCCCGGCGTACCACGGCGGGGGCAGCGAAGTCGCAGTGCGGGATGTCGTCCATGACGTTCACCAGGACTCTGCGCCATCGGGCTTCCGCGTGGACGGCCGCGCGAACATTCGCGTGCTCGGAAGACGCCACGCACAGGAAGGCTCCCTCCAGGTCGCCCGGCTGGTAGTCGCGGCGCAGTACGGTCGCACGATCGTGACGCTCCAGTCGATCCAGGGCCTGCCGGGGTCCAGGTGAGACCACGGTCACCTGGGCGCCCGCCTCCAGGAGCGCGTCGGCCTTCCCCTGAGCCACGGCCGTCCGGCCGATCACCACCGCTCGACGGCCGGCCACCTCCAGGCTGATCGGATACCCGAATGCCATCTACTCGCCGATCCCTCCGCCGCCCACGTTCAGGCTGGCCAGACGGACGCCCGCACGGTCGACGGCCAACCGGACCTCGTAGTCCGGGGTTCCGATCGAGAGGGAGAAAGCCCCGGGGCCGGCCACGGCCACCCGGATGGATTCGATGGGTAGACCTCGCAGGGCGGTGAGCGCGGTGTTGAGCTCGTCCACCTCGTGGGCCACTTCCATGCCCTGGGGGGTTCGCTTCCACACAGAGATCAGCGCGCGAACGCCGGCCGGCCCGTGCACGCTGCGGGCTCTTCCGGTCTCCAGGGCCAGCGCCGCCAGAGCCCCGACAGCGGATGCGACCTCGTCGGGGACCTGGCCGGACTCGACGACGGCCGCCATCTGCTCGTAGGGAGCCCGGAACTCGGGGTCGTCCAGGCGCTCGGCGAGTGCCCTCGCCTCGGCGGCCAGGACCGGTCTTTCGTCCAACTCGATGTTCATAGCCATCTCCTCAGTGACCCCCGTCTCCGTTGGCGCTGCCTCGCGCGCCGTCGCCATTCGCGTGCTCGCCGAGAAACGCCCCATCGCCGCTGGTTCGATCCTCGAGCAGTGCACCGTTGCCCTCACCATTGGTGTGGTCACCGAGCAGTGCGTGGAGCTCGTGCTCGAAGCCACCCGTGTAGATCGCGCAGTGGATGCCGCACTCCTTCGGCGCGTCCGTCTCCCACCACCACCGGCCGGACCGGTCGGACTCGCCGGGCTGGATGGGCCTGGTGCACGGAGCACAGCCGATCGACGTGTATCCCTTGTCGTACAGGGCGTTGTAGGGCACTTCGTTGGCCTTGATGTAGTCCCAGACCTCTTCCTTCGTCCAGTCCGCCAGCGGGTTCACTTTGACGATGCCGCCATGGTCGTGGTCCAGCTCCAGCTTGCGGACGTTGGAACGAGTTGCCCACTGCTCCCGGCGGATACCTGTGATCCATGCGTCCAGCCCATCGAGGTACTTGTTCAGGGGCACGACCTTGCGAACCTGGCAACACAGGAGGCGCATGTCCACGCTGGAGTACATCAAGTCGATGCCGTTGCGCTCGACCATCTTCTCCACTTGAGGCGCGTTGGGATGTTGGACCTCGACCGCGATCCCGTAGCGTTCCCTGATCTGCTCAACCAGGTCGTGCGTCTCCTGGGGGAGCCGGCCCGTGTCGAGCGTGAACACTCGGACGTCCGGCCGGATCCTCCACGCCATGTCCAGGATGGCCATCCCCTCGGCGGCTCCGCCAATGGACAGAGACACCCTCGGGTGGAACCGGTCCAGCGCCCAGGAGAGAAGCTCCTGGGGCGGTTCGGATTCGAACAAGACAGACAGCTCGCCGGCTTCGTACTCGTCGAGCAGGGCTTCTGTCACGCTGCCTCTCCTCCGGTCGGCGCCGCTGCCGTCCCCGCGGCGATGGCCACAAGGTCTTGGTCGCTGGTGCGAATGCAGAAGTCGCGGAAGGTCTCGAGCCCGTTCCGACTCCCGAGCCAGGCTTCGATCAACCGGTCCAGGGTGGTCTCCACCCTTGGGAAGGGGACCCGCCGGATCAGTGGCCGGCCGATGGACTGTTCCGGCCCGACCCCACCCCGGAGGAACATGTCGAAGGCCATGCGCTCCCCATTCACTGCCTCTCGAGCGGTCGTGCCCATCAGCCCGATGTCCCCCACCCAGTGCAGGGCACACGCGTGCGGGCAGCCGTCGAGGTTGAGCCGGAAGTTCCCCAGTCTGTCTCCCCACCGGTTCTCCAGGTGGGCGAGGATCTCCTGGAGCTTGCCTTTGGTCTCGGTGACCGAGTAGTTGCAGTGCGGCTCGCCGGTGCAGGCTATTGCCGAGGCTCGAAGCGGATTGGCGTCAACGGGGAACCCGATCTCCTCGAGCCTTTCTGCCACCTGGGGCAGCAACTCCCCGGGGACCCCCGTCACGATCATGTTCTGCTGCTTGGTGAGCCGGATGTCTCCCCCGAACTCCCAGGCCAGGTCGGCGATCTGGATCATCTGCTCACCTCGAACCAGCCCCACCGGGACCGGGACGCCGACGTGGTACAGGCCGGGCTGCTTCTGTTCGAGGATCCCCATGTGGTCGGCGTAGCCCTTGGCTTCCGGCGCCTGCCCGTCTTCGAGGGTTCGCCCCAGCCGCGCCTCGACCTGGGTCCGCATGCCCTCAGCGCCGTAGTCGTCGACCATGAACTTCAGGCGCGCCTTGATCCGGGAGAGCCGGTACCGGCGATCCTCCTTCCAGGCGTCCAGGATGGCCCGGAGGACCTCGACCGTCTCCGCGAGCGGGACGAACACACCCAGGTCTCGCGAGATCCGGGGAACGGTCGACAGCCCTCCTCCGACCCTGACGGCGAAGCCGGGACGCCCGTCCTTCACCAGCCCGATCAGGGCGATGCAGTTGATCTCCGGCATGTCGCACTGGTAGGGGCAGGCCGAGATGGTGATCTTGTGCTTGCGGGGAAGGTCCATGTAGTCCGGATTGCCGTAGAAGAATCGAGCCGCCTCCTCGATCACCGGGGTGGTGTCGAAGGCCTCTTCAGCCAGGACGCCCGACAGGGCGCAGCCGGTGATGTTTCGAACCGCATCCCCGCAGGCACCTGCCGTGCTCAGGCCCGCCTCGCGGAGGTGGGCCAGGATCTCCGGGACCTGGCCCAGCCGGATGAAGTGGAGCTGGACGTTCTGACGGGTGGACAGCTCGCACTGGCCTTCCCCGAACCGCTCGGTGACCTCTCCGATGGCCCGGAGGCTCTGCGGGGGGAGGTAGCCCGAGGGAACCTTGATCCGCATCATGAACGCGCCGACCTTGGGCTTGTCGTGGTACAGGCCGTACCACTGGAGGCGGACGATGTCCTCCTCGGAGATGTCCAGGTAGTGACGGCTGGCCAGCTCCGGGACCTCGTGCACGATCCCCACCGGCGCCTTCTCCTTCTTCAGGCGCTCGATCGTGTTCTTCTGGAGCACCTGCTCCCACGTGGGTTCCTCGCGGAGAGGTTGCCGCTCTCCCGTTCCGAACCTCCGCTCCTCGGTCATCGCACTCCTGTCGGGGGAAAGAAAAAGGGCCGCTTGCCGCGGCCCTGGGGTCTTGCGCTCGGATCTGCTACGGCCGCACTGCTGCCTCTGCGCCCTCCGAGTGGGCGCCGCTGGGACAACAACACAGGCGGCAGGGGATCTTGCCCTCGACGACGCCATAGCACCTGGAACGGATCAAATTCCCATCCTCGCAGTAGAAATCCAGCCCAGTCTCCGGGGTGGGCCGTTGAGCTGTCAAGGGTATTTCTCCTCCCGCAGGCGCCGTATCCGGCCCGAGCGGGTGACCTTGACTCCATAGTCACGCTCGGCAGACTTGGGGCTGACCAGACCCTCGGCCACGTCCTGGGCCACGGCCTGAGGATCCCGGCCCCTCGGGTCGTGGAACCCGCCTCCTCCCGGAAGTTCCAGGGTGAACCCGGTCCCGGGCGGGAAGCGCTGGGAGAGCTTGATGTTCGGTCGTGATCCCCGAGAGGTCCTGAATCCTCCAAGCCCGCCGGGTTTCCCACCCAAGTATCCCTGCGCTGCGAACCTCATGCGGTCGGAGAGCGAAGACACCACGAAGGGTTCCCCCGTCCTCACTTCGACCTCGATCGACTGGCCCAGTCCGCCCCGGAACCTGCCCGGTCCGCCCGAGTCGGGCCGGAGCTCCTTCCGCCGCACTACCAGGGGAGACGTGGTCTCGATGACCTCGACGGGCGCGGTGGCGATCCCGCTGGGGAAGCTGTGGCACGACAGCCCATCCTTGCTCGGACGGGCGCCCGTGCCGCCGGCGGCGAAGAACACGGTGACGAAACGGTTTCGGCCGGCTCCGCGGACCGTGGTGAGCCAGATGTTGCCGGCGCCCTCGGCGATCACCCGGTCCGGGATGATCTCGGCCAGTGCGCCGAGCACGGCATGGGGCAGGAAGTGCCCAACGATGTGGCGGGCGGCTACTGCTGCCGGCCACCGCGGATTGAGGATCGATCCCTCCGGGGCGGTCGTGGTCAGGGGTCGAAAGCTCCCGTCGTTGTGGGGGACCTCCGGCCATATCGCGCACTTGAGCGCGTAGGTCGTGTACGCGGCCGTGTAATTGAGGACGACGTTCATGCCCTTCTCGACCTGTTCGGAACTGCCCGTGTAGTCGACCTCGATAGCGTCGCCCCGGATGCGCACGCGGCACTCGATCCGGATCGGCTGATCCAGCCCGTCCGTGTGGATCGTCTTCTGGTAGTCGCCGTCGGGGAGGGCTGCGATGGCCTCCCGGGCCTTCGACTCCGACCGCTCCAGGATCTCGGCGCCCAGTTCATCGAGGTCGGGCAGGTCGAACTCTTCCAGGTAGGCCAGCAGACGGTCGATCCCAACCTGGTTCCCCGCGACCTGGGCGTGGACGTCTCCCAGGACCTCGTACGGCGCCCGGACGTTGGCCTCGAGGAGCCTGAACAGCTCCTGGTTCGGCCGGTCGGCCTCGTACAGCCTGGTGATGGGGATGTACAGGCCTTCCTCGAAGACCTCGTTCGCGTCGGCCGACAGGCCACGACCCCCGATGTCCATGGCATGGCACGTGTTGCCGAAGAAGCCGATCAGCCTGTCGCCCTGAAAGGCCGGCGTGACGACCGAGATGTCGTTGAGCTGCCCCGAGGTCTTCCAGGGGTCGTTGGTGATGAGGACGTCACCCGGCTGGAGAGTCTCGGGTGGGAATGCCGCGAGGAAGTGATGCATCGCAGTGGCCAGGGAGTTGATGTGGCCCGGCGTCCCCGTGACGGCCTGCGCCAGCATCCTGCCTCGAACGTCGAACACGGAGGCCGACAGGTCGCCGGACTCTCGGACGATCGGGGTGAACGATGTCCGCTGGAGGGCCGCGGCCTGCTCGTTGGTCACCGTGATGAGCCGGCTCCACAGGATCTCCAGGGTCACCGGATCCAGCCGATCCCTCGATCGCGGCCCGCTGGCCTTTGCAGGTGTCGACCTCGCCGGGCTCACCGTATGTCCACCACCAGGCTGCCGTAGGTATCGACCTTCCCACGGGCACCGGGGCCGATGACCACCGTGGATTCGGTTTCTTCGACCACGGCCGGCCCGGTGACCTCCGCACCGGGTGGAAGGAGATACCGATCGAACACGTCGACCGGTACGAACCCGGTCTCGGCGAACCATGCCCGACGCCGTTCCTTGCGCCCGGTGCCTGTTCGTCTTGACCGGGCCCGGGTCCGCACGTCGAGGTGGGGAGCTGGGCCCATCACCCGCACGCGCCAGGTCATCACCTCGGACTCCACGCCGGGCGGACGCCGACCGTACAGCCGCACGTAGGCCTGTTCGAACGCCTCCTCGACCTGGCTCGCCGGGTCCTCGATCAAGCGTGGGCCCAGCTCCACTGTCAGAGCCTCTCCCTGGCCGCGATGTCGAACGTCGGTCGCGAGGTCCACACGTACCCGGTCCTTCGGCACGCCGCTTCCTGCCAGTTGGCGGGATCCCTCGCGGATCATCGAGGCCACCGTTCTTCGGACCTCCTTCCACGGCGTGGCAGCCAGCGGAGACGGGAGGCTGCGAGCGAACTCGAATCCCGGGTTCGCCGTGAGCATGCCGAACGCAGACGCGACCCCCGCGCTTGGAGGAAACACCAAGGCTGTGATGCCGAGCCCCTTGGCCACTCCCCATGCATGGACCGGCCCCGCGCCTCCCGTGGCAACCAGGGCGAACCGCCTGATGTCTCGGCCCCGCTCGATGGCGTGCATCCTGGCGGCGCCTGCCATGTTCTCGTTGACCACCCGGTGGATGGCTGTAGCGGTCTCTTCGACCGTCAGCCCCAGCGCACGCGCCAAGTGCCCCAGGGCCTCGCGCGCCGCGCCCCCGTCCAGCCTCATCTCCCCGCCCAGAAAGAACTCCGGGTTGAGATACCCGAGCAGGAGGTCGGCGTCGGTCACGGTCGGCTCGGTGCCGCCCTGCGCGTAGCAGGCGGGACCGGGGTCGGCCCCCGTGCTCTCCGGGCCGACCTTGGGCAGGCCGAACGGCCCAACCTGGGCGATGCTCCCGCCTCCCGCGCCGATCTCGATCAGGTCGATCACGGGAACGCGAAGCGGCATACCGCTCCCCTTGGTGAAGCGATATACCCGCGCCGCTTCGGTCTCCCTGGCCACCATGGGGATGCCGTTCTCGATCAGGCATGCCTTCGCGGTGGTGCCACCCATGTCGAAGGCCAGGACGTCCCTCCTGCCGCTCCGAGCGCCCCAGAAGCCTGCCGACTGAGCACCCGCGGCCGGGCCTGACTCCAGGAGCCGCACCGGGTATCGCCTGGCCGTATCCGTCCCGGCCAGGCCGCCGCCGCCCGTCGACAGCATGATGCGAAGGGGTCCGGTCAGGCCCAAGCCGTCCAGGCGCTTCTGGAGCATTTCCAGGTATCGGGCGACCAGCGGCAGCACATAGGCGTTGGCCACGACCGTCGACGTCCTGACATACTCGCCGAGCTCCGGGGCCACGTCGCTGGAGACCGAGATCGCCGCTTCCGGAAGCGTCCGGCCAAGGATCTGTGCCACGGCCTGCTCGTGGACGGGATTTCGGTAGGAGTGGAGGAGACAGACGGCCACGGCCTGGACCCCTTCTCGATCCATCCGCCTCGCCAGCTTCCGCACCTCGTCGTCATCGAGCGGCCGATCGACCGATCCGTCTGCAAGGATGCGCTCGTCCACCGCATAGCGAAGTCGGCGGGGGACCAGCGGCTCGGGCATCTCAAGGAACAGGTCGTACAGGTCGTAGCGAAGCTCCCGCCTGATGGTGAGGATGTCCCGAAACCCCCGCGTGTGAACCAGAGCAGTGGTGGCACCCTTGCGCTCGATCAGGGCGTTGGCCACCAGAGTGGTCCCGTGGACGATCTCGCCGACGTCTGGGGGTTCGACGTGGCGGAGGAGCCTGGTGATGCCGGTCTCGACGGCGATCGATGGATCGGTGGGGGTGGTCAGGACCTTGGTACTGGCAGTGACACGTCCGGAGTCGACCAGGACCAGGTCCGTGAAGGTCCCTCCGATGTCGACGGCGACGCGGGCTCCGTCCAGCTCAGCACTCACGCACGAGGTGGTAGCGACCTCTTTCATCCGATGTCATTCTCAGGCACGCGATCTGGTGTGTCGCACTCTCACGTTACGCTAAGCAACCATGTCCAGAGATTCTGTCCTGGCGATGCTCGGCGCATCTGCGGGAATCGCCGGACTCACTCTGGTCTTCCTGGGCGTGGTGATCTCCACCTACCAGTCCTACAGTGCGGCCTCTTCCCCCGGGGTGCTCGGTCGATACCGCCGGTCCGCTCTCTTCGTCCTTGTGTCCTTCTCCCTCAGCCTCGTCACGGTTGTGCTCTCGATCACCTGGCTCGCCTGGAGCCATCCCATCAGGGCGTTGTTCTGGACGGTCTTCGGGTTGTTCCTTCTGGAGTTGCTGGGACTGTTCGCCACGGCCCTCTTCGTGTCGCTTCAGGTGCTCTGGAGGTAGGGGATGGCGCTCACGCTGGCGAAGGAACAGCGGCTCCGGAATGCGGGGTTCTTCGACCTGTTCGAGAAGGAGCGCCCGTTGTGGAAGGCCATGGCTCGAGAGGCCCATTCGTATACGAAGGTGTACGTGGAGAGGGCCAAGGCCCAGGTACGCATGGACGACGTGGTCGGGCCCCTCGTCGAAGCGCTGAAGGTCACGGGCAAGATGGAAGAGCACCTGGACGACAAGAAGCTCAAGGAGAAGTATTGGGTGTCGTGGTTCGGCGAGCTGATCGTGGAGAAGCTCTGGGATGAGCTGAAGAAGAAGTGAGGTGAGGGGCTGGATGGCGGACGACTACGCGACCCGGGCGAAGGAATACCTGGACCGGATCATCAAGACCCAGCGAAGTCTTGGCCACCGCGTGAAGCTCTCCAAGGAGCAGCTGGGGCGTGCGGTGGATCGCACCAGCAGCGTGTTCCGGAAGCTCGACATGGCCTCCGGATCGGCTCGTAAACAGAAATAAGCGAATCGGTCTCGACCAGAGCGGGTGAAGGGAATCGAACCCTCGTCACCAGCTTGGAAGGCTGGAGCTCTACCACTGAGCTACACCCGCGTAGGTCCAATGGTAGCGGGCTGGAAGCTCCGAAGGCAGCTTCCTCCGTCGTCGGGTCAGCCCGACCTGGGGCGGACCAGATCTCGAGGTAAGGCCTGGGGCCGGGGCATGAGCTTCTTCCACCGATCTTCCTTCGCCAGAAGGCTGGGGACGTTTTGGATCGTGAAGTCTCCCGGCTTCACCTGCTCCAGATCCTTCCACGGCACCGGGAACGAGATGGTCGCGCCCGGCCGGGCCCGGGGGGAGTAGGGAGCCACTACGTGGGCCCCCGGTGCGTTTCGGCCCGGGTCCAAGAAGACCCGGCCTCCCCGCTTGGCGATCCTGAACTCGGCCGTGGCCTCAGCCGGTATTTGCTCTTCGACCCGCTTTCCGATGGCCAGCGCGGCTGACCGAACGACCGGGTAGTTGTACCGCCGCTGGAGCGGCACATAGACGTGCACGCCTTTGCCACCTGACGTCTTCGGCAGGCCCTCCAAGCCGATCTCGTCCAGTACTTCCTTGAGAACGAGGGCGACCTGCACCGACCGCTCGAATGCATCCTTCGGAGGGTCGAGGTCGAACACGAGGTGATCGGGTCGCTCCAGGCGATCAGTCCTGGAGAGCCAGGGGTGCAGCTCGATGCAGGCCTGGTTCGCCAGCCACCTCAGCGTGCGTTTGTCGTTGGACAGCGTGTAGCGAACCTGTCGTCGGGCCGACTCGGCCCGAAGGCTGATCGTCTTGATCCACCCGGGCGCATATTTCGGCGTGTCCTTCTGATAAAACGACATGCCCTTGATTCCATTGGGGAACCGGATGACGGTGAGCGGTCGGTTGCGGAGCGCCGGCAGCAGATAGGGGGCCACAGCATCGAAGTACTCGATGAGATCGCCCTTGGTCAGGTCTTCGTCGGGCCAGAAAACCTTGTCCAGATTCGACAGCTCGACACCCCCCGGCATCCCGCGACCTTACACCCGGCCCTTAGTGAGGCGACGCGTACAATCGGCGTGGCGGGGCGTAGCGCAGTTTGGCAGCGCGCGTGGTTTGGGACCACGAGGTCGGCGGTTCGAATCCGCCCGCCCCGACGACACAATGGACATGCCGCCGTGTTGACCGGGACAAGTGTCGTTCTCGCGTATGTCTTTCCGGTGATCATCAGGGGCCCCTCGACGCTCTTTCGACCGCACGCAACGGCTCGTCTGGAGATCCGCTCGCCACTCCCCGGGGAGGTGTTCCATGGTGATCCTGCCGTGGTCCCCATCGAGCTTGTACTGGTGGGAGGAAGGCTCGCTTCGTCGACGTCTCGGAATGTCGTTCCCAACGTGGGCCACCTCCACGTGTATCTGGATGGAAGCCTGCTCTCGATGTCGACGGGCTTGAGAGATCAGCTCCAGGTCCGGCCAGGAGGCCATGTGCTGGAGGTTGAATTCGTGGCTGGCGATCACGGGCCCTTCAATCCGCGTGTCCGAGCCAAAGTGAGCTACGTGGACACCTCCCAGCGAGACCTCAGGTCATCACCAGGTGGTTGGAGTCGAGGAAGGCGTCCGTCAGATAGAACGACTCCCGGGTCATCGCTCTGGTCTTGCGGCTGAAGATGACGGATAGCTCCCGGCGGCCGTCCTCGTAGTGCGTGTACACCTTGACCGTCGAGGCATCCGCCTGCAGTTCGTTCCACGACGACGGCGTGAGGCCCCGAACCCGGCGGGTGGTGGCGGTGCTCGAGTTGCAGATGAGGATCCCGTTCAGCCCCCAGAAGAACGGAACGTGCTTGTGGCCCGACAGCACGATGTCGATGTCGAGCTGATTGAGGAGGGCCAGCAGATCGCCGGCGTCCGTGATGATGTTCCGCTCTCGTCCGGTTCCCGGGATGGGCACCAGGTGGTGATGGATGACGAAGATCTTGACGTGGTCGGGACGATCGAACTGCTTGCGGATCCAGTCGTACCGCTCCCGTCCGATGTGTCCTTCGTCCAGATCGGGCTCCGAGGAGTCCACCCCCACGACGGTCACGCCCGAAGCGAGGAGACGCTCCGCACGCTCCGGCTCGAAGTCCACCTGGTAACGCGAGAACCGCTCGCCGAAGAACCGCTCGAAATGGATCCAACCCACGTTCCGGGAATCGTGATTGCCGGGCACCACGACCTTCGGCGCCTCGATCTGCTCGACCCATCGTGCTGCCTGCTCGAACTCCCACTCGTACCCGGCCGCCGTGAGGTCGCCGGCCAGCACGACGATGTCTGGCTCGAGCCTGTTGATGCGCTCCACCGTGGCCCGCATCACGTCCTCGCTGAAAGTGAGCTCACCGCAGTGGATGTCCGAGAACTGAGCGATCCGAAGGGGGATGCTGGAGATGTTCATCGATCCCTCCGTCCGAACTCTTCGCCGGTGCGGGCGCCTCGCCTAGGATATCCCGGCGGGAGGTAGGGGTTGGAAGAGCGGATCAGCCACAGCCTGGTCAAGGCGCTGCGCTCCGTGCCCGACTTCGCCTCACTCGCCGACCACGAGCTGCTCGACATCGTGGGAGCCTCGACCAACCTCGCCTGGCCGGCAGGTGCCAGCATCTTCGAGAAAGGCAGCCCTTCGGAGGCGCTGTACATCGTCCTGTCGGGAAGCGTGAGGATCTCCGACGTGGTCGACGGGCAGCGGGTCGATGTGGCCCGCGTAGGCCCGGGAGCGTCGTTCGGCGAGCTCTCGTTGCTGCTTGACACGACGCACACCAAAGAAGCCGTTGCCGAAGAAGACACAGAGTTGATGATCGTGCCGAAGGAGTGGTTTCAGGGTCTGCTTCAAGCCAACCTGGACCTCGCAGAGCACTTTCGGCGCCGCCTGGAAGAGCGGCTGCCCGTGCCCGGCGAGGTCCAGGTTGACCAGCCCTCGTGAACAGATCTGGCTGAGGACCGAGACCTGCGATGGGCTTGTCGGGGCAGCCGTCGTGAGTGAGCTTCTGACGTCGAAGCCAGAAATGGCGGTTCAGAGCTCAACGGGACCGCCGGAGCGCCAGTACTGCCCCTTCTCCCTGCTGAGAAAGTCTTCATCGACCAGGTAACGACGAAGCGAAGCGTAGTCGTCGTGGAAGCGTTTGAGCGTTTCGTTCACCTGCCGCTCCGAGTAACGGATCCCCGCCTCGAACTCCAACGCCAGGCGCGTCAGGACGATCCGGCGCTTCGACTGCTTGGCTGGAATCTCCCGGAGCCGTCCCTCGCGGAAGTAGTGCCGAAGGACTGCCTCCTCTTCTTCGTCCACGGCGCCCAGGGCCAGCCCGGCGTCTCGAGGCGGGCCGATGTGCCGAGCCGCCTCTCGAAGAGCCTCGGGTAGCAGCCGATACGTGCGGCGGTCCGCTTCCACGTCGACGAGGCCCGTCCCGGTCAGTCGGCTGAGGTGCCGCCGAACCCTTTGGATGGGGAGGTCGAGCCGAGCGGCCAGCGTGTTCGCTGTCATGGGTTGGCCGGCGAGCGCGCCGGCAACAGCCAGTCGTTCAGGATCGGCCAGTGCGCGGAAGAGCTCCTCTGGCGTTGCTGAGAGAGGCGTCGATGTGGATGCCAGTTTCCCCGTCCGATCAGTGCGACTCGTGCGCTTCGCCATCGACCGCGGAGTCTAACCAGAGGTTGCGAACGGCCGGAGGCGGCCTGCAGGATGGAGGCATGGGGGCATCGGCAACCGAGTCCAGGAGAGTGGCGCCGGGTCGGGTCTTCCTGGTGCCGCTCACCCACTGGGATCGCGAATGGTACGAGCCATTCGAGGGGTTTCTGGCTCGGCTCATCGAGATGATGGACCATCTGATCGAGCTGGCGAAGGCAGATCCACCGCTGGCGCATTTCCACCTCGACGGGCAGTCGGCGATGATCGACGACTACCTCGCCGTGCGGCCGGAACGAAAGGACGATATCGAGCGGCTGGCCCGGGAAGGCCGAATCTCGGTTGGCCCCTGGTTCACCCAGATGGACGAGTTCCTCACGTCCGGTGAGTCCATGATCCGGAATCTCGAGTGGGGGACCGCTCGGGCCCGAGAGCTCGGCACGGACCCGGTGCCTGCCGGCTACCTCCCCGACCAGTTCGGCCACATCGGGCAGATGCCCCAGATCCTGGCGAACGCCGGGTTCGACAAAGCTGTGGTGTGGCGAGGGGTTCCGGCTTCCATCGACAAGACGGCCTTCTGGTGGGAAGCACCCGACGGTAGCCGGGTCCTGGCCGAGTACCTGGTCTTCGGCTACGGCTTCGGCGGATGGCTCTATCAGGCCGAGAACGCCGAGGAGCTGGCCGGTTATCTGGGTAAGGCCGTCGAGATGTTGGCTCCCGTCACCGCGCGGGACCGGTTGCTGGTACCGGTGGGAGGAGATCACTCCGTCCCGGCGGCCAAGCTCACGCCACTGTTGAACGAGTTCAATCGCACAGCAGAGATCCCTGCGGAGATCTCAACGCTAGCCGAATTTCTGGATGAGCCTGCGCCCGAGGACATCCCGACATGGACCGGGGAGCTCCGCTCGGCTGCGCGGGCCCACCTGCTCCCGGGGGTGTACTCGACCCGCGTTCACCAGAAACAAGCGCGAGCACGCGTGGAGTCACTGCTCGAGCGATACGCCGAACCTGTTGCTGCCCTCGTGCCAGGTTTCGAATGGCCGGAGGACAAGCTTGGGGAGGCGTGGCGGCGGCTCCTGTGGAACGGCGCCCACGACTCGGTGTGTGGCTGTTCGGTGGACGCGGTGGCCAGGTCGGTGGATCAGCGTTATCGGGAGGCCGAGTCCATCGCCAGTGAGATCAAGGAGGACGCCCTGCTCGTCCTGGCCAGCCGTATTGCGAGCTCCGGCTGGATGTACTTCAATCCCTCGCCCTTCGAGCGGCACGGAATCCCCGGCCTCGGCTGGAGAGTCGCGCCCGATCCCCCGGCGGGCCGGGCATTCCACTCCTCTGATATGTCCCTGGTGCCTTTCCATCCACCGATCGAGCTGTGGGTGGAAGGGGGCCGAATCCGAGTGGGAGATTTCTGGCTGCGCCTGGTCGATGAAGGCGACGTTGGAGACCTCTATAACTTCTGCCCGGCGAACGCCGCTCTGTCCGTCGAGCCGGACGGGTACACAGCCCGTGGAGACGCTCTCGAGGTCAGGTTTGGCGACAACCTGCTGGTCGAGCTTCGGGCAGAGCTGCGGCCGGACGGGTCTGGCGTCTACCTGCGCGGTCACATTCAGAACGAGCGACCGGACCACCGTTTGCGGCTGCACATCGCATTGGACGAGCGTGTCGAAGCCTCGGTCGCCTTGGCGCCATTCGAAGTGGTGCCGCGTCCCTTGCGGTCTGAAGGCGGAACTGAAACGTCGTCCCCGACCTGGCCCGCGAGGGGAGCGGTCCTGGCCGGAGGGGTGGCAGTCCTGCAGGAGGGTGTGTTCGAGTATGAGGTGCTTCCCGACCCCCCCGAGCTGGCGATCACGCTCCTTAGATGCGTGGGCACGATCAGCCGGCCGGAGATCACCACTCGCGGGTGGTCGGCCGGTCCGGACATCTCCACGCCCGACGCCCAGATGCTCGGGGAACACCATTTCTGGATCACCTTGCAGCGTGGGCTGGGCCCGGACAGTCTGCCCGCGGCGTGGGAGCGGGCCCATCTCCTCATCCACGCCTTTCGGACGTCGGGCGTCGGCGACCTGCCCGACACAGGATCCCTCCTCGGCATCGAAGGCGCCGAGCTGTCATCTGTACGCAAGGTCGGCGGCCACACAGAGGTCCGGATCTGGAATCCGTCCGAGGAGACCCGAGACGTTCGTGTGGGCGACAGGTCCATTCGGCTGGGACCAGCTCGCATCGAAACCGTCCGTCTGGACTAGGGCCGCCGGCGGGTCTGCGATCGCCAGATTTCGAGTACGCTCGGTGGCGAGATGCAGACGACTGTCGAGGAGGCGGACAAGCACGTCGTTCGCCTCCAGGTTGAGGTTCCTCCCGAAGAGTTCGCCCAGGATCTGGACCAGACCTACCGGAAGCTGGCTCAGGATGTCCGGATTCCGGGGTTCCGCAAGGGCAAGGTGCCGCGGCAGATCATCGACGCGCGCGTCGGCCGCGAGCACGTGATGCACCAGTTCGTCGACGAATTCCTCCCCACGTACTACGTGCGGGCTCTCCGGGAGCACGACCTTGCTCCCATCGCCGACCCGGAGATCGATCTCGATCAGCTCGAGGCCGGACAGTCGCTCAAGTTCACGGCCACGGTGGAGGTTCGGCCGCGCCTGACCCTCGAGCCCGAGCAGTACAAGGGCGTGCACGTGGATGCGCCCGACCCCGAGCCCCGGGAGCTCGAGATCGACGAGTACATCGACCATCTGCGAGAGCGGTTCGCGGAGCTGGAAGTGGTGGAGAGGCCGGCCCAAAAGGGTGACTACGTGCTCTCCGACGTTCGCGCCTCGGTGCACGGCAAGGAGGTCCCTGAGGCGTCTCGCGTCGGTTTCCTCACCGAGGTGGGAAGCGAAGAGCTGGTTCCCGAGCTGGACCGGGAGCTGGAAGGGAAGCGCAAGGGCGAGATCCTCAAGTTCAACGCCGTGCTCCCCGAGAGCTTCGGTGAGCTGGCCGGCCAGGAGGTCACCTTCACGGTCCTCCTGAAGGAGGTCAAGTCCAAGCGGCTCCCGACGGCCGACGACGAGTTCGCCAAGACGGCCTCCGAGTTCGACACCCTGGAAGCGCTGCGGGAGGACGTCAGGACCAAGCTCCGGGCGTTCAAGGAAGCCGAGTCGAAGGCGGCCGTCCGCGACCTGGTCCTGCGCCAGGTGGTCGACTCCGTCGACGTCGACCTGCCCGAGCGCCTGATCGACGAGGAGACCGAACACAGGATCGAGAGCGCCAAGGAACGAGCGGAGCGGGCCGGTACCACGCTGGAAGCCCTCCTGGAAAGCCAGGGGTGGGACGAGCTTCAGTTTCGCTCGGACGCGAGATCCCATGCCATCCGCGCTCTCAAGGCGGAACTCGTCCTGGAGGCCGTGGCCAGGCAGGAAGGGATCAAGGCGACGAAAGAGGACCTGGAGGTTGAGATCCGATCCCTCGCCGAGACCACCGGAAAGGATGCGCGAGAGGTCACCAGGATCCTCGAACGTTCCGGTCAGGTCGGATCATTGGCCGGTGATATCATCCGAACGAAGGCCCTCGACCTGCTGGTCGAGGCTGCCGATGTATCCACAGGAGGGGCGCCGGCTCCGTCGGAGGCGGGTCCGTCCCAGGACCAAGAGGGTGAACATGACTGAGATCAAGGATTACCTGGTTCCCATCGTCATCGAGCAGACCAACAGGGGAGAGCGGTCCTTCGACATCTACTCCCGGCTGCTCAAGGAACGCATCGTGTTTCTGGGGACGCCGATCGACGACGCCGTCGCCAATCTGACCATGGCCCAGCTCCTCCACCTGGAGAGCGAGGACCCTGAGAAGGACATCCACCTGTACATCAACTCACCCGGCGGCGACGCCTACTCGTTGTTCGCCATCTACGACACCATGCAGTACATCAAGCCTGACGTGGAGACGATCTGCATGGGACAGGCGGCGTCGGCGGCCGCGGTGTTGCTGGCGGCCGGGGCCAAGGGGAAGCGATTGGCGCTGCCCCACGCCCGCATCCTGATCCACCAGCCGCACGTCCAGGGGCTGGGCGGGCAGGCGGTGGACGTGGAGATCCACGCGCGGGAGATTCTGCGCCTGCGCAAGCTGATCGACGAGATCCTCGCCCAGCACACCGGGCAGGAATGGGAAAAAGTCCAGAAGGATACGGACCGTGACTTCATCATGACCGCCGACGAGGCCAAGGATTACGGGCTGATCGACGAGGTCATCTCCACCCGGGAAGTTCAGTCCGAATTGGCCGCTCTGGCCTCGAAGGCGTCATAGACTACGGCGGCGAATCGAGCTAGGGCCTCGGACCGGGCGCGCGACGGAACCGAAGGGAGCAGGGGGGCATGGCGAAGTTCGGTGATTCCGATCTCCTCAAGTGCTCCTTCTGCGGGAAGTCCCAGAAGCAAGTCAAGAAGCTGATCGCCGGCCCCGGCGTGTACATCTGCGACGAGTGCATCGATCTCTGCAACGAGATCATCGAGGAGGAGCTCTCCGAGACCACCGAGCTGAAGCTCGACGAGCTCCCCAAGCCGATCGAGATCTACGCCTTCCTGAACGACTACGTCATCGGCCAGGAGCAGGCCAAGAAGGTTCTGTCCGTGGCCGTGTACAACCACTACAAGCGGATCCAGGTGGGTGCGCAGAACGACGAGGTCGAGCTGCAGAAATCCAACATCGTCCTGCTCGGCCCGACGGGGTGCGGTAAGACGCTTCTGGCGCAGACTCTCGCGCGCATGCTGAACGTACCTTTCGCCATCGCCGACGCCACCGCGCTGACCGAGGCCGGATACGTCGGTGAGGACGTCGAGAACATCCTGCTCAAGCTGATCCAGGCCGCCGACTACGACGTCAAGAAGGCCGAGACCGGGATCATCTACATCGACGAGGTCGACAAGATCGCCCGCAAGAGCGAGAACCCCTCGATCACCCGGGACGTCTCGGGCGAGGGAGTCCAGCAGGCGCTCTTGAAGATCCTGGAAGGGACCACCGCCTCCGTGCCGCCGCAGGGTGGCCGCAAGCACCCCCACCAGGAGTTCATCCAGATCGACACCACGAACATCCTGTTCATCTGCGGGGGAGCCTTCGCCGGCCTGGAGAGGATCATCGAGAGCCGCGTCGGCCGCAAGGGCGTGGGGTTCGGGGCCGACGTCAGGCGCCTGGAGGAGAAGGACCTCGGCGAGATCTTCAGCCACGTCCTGCCGGAGGACCTGCTGAAGTACGGACTGATCCCCGAGTTCGTTGGACGCCTCCCGGTCATCACCTACGTCCACAACCTCGACCGGCAGGCACTGATCGACATCCTCACGCAGCCGAAGAACGCGCTGATCAAGCAGTACAAGAAGTTCTTCGAGTTCGACGGGGTGGAGCTGGAGTTCGGCGATGACGCCCTGGAAGCGATATCCGACCAGTGCATGCTTCGAGGCACGGGGGCGCGGGGTCTGCGGGCCATCCTCGAAGAGGTGCTACTCAACGTGATGTACGAGCTGCCCTCCCGCAAGGACGTCACCAAGTGCGTGATCGACCAGGAAGTCGTCCTGTCCGGAGTCAACCCCACGCTGGTTCCACGGAGCGAGAAGGACAAGGCTGCCAAGCAGCCGAAGGAACGCTCGGCCTAACTCGCGTCGCAGCCTCGAAGGCTGTCAAATTCTCTCCACGATTGGCAGAAGATTCCTGAAGACGTCGGCTAAACGATCCAGGCATGCCGCGGATTCATGCACACAAATGATCAGGCCAATGCGGCTCGAAGCGGATTTCACCAGCGAAGATGAGGCCGTGACCCAAGCCCGTTCCTTCGAAGCGTTCTTCGAGGCTGAGCGCGATGGTCTGTTCGGGGCCCTGGTCCTGATCACAGGGGACCGGCACGAGGCTGAGGAGCTGAGCCAGGACGCCTTCCTGATCCTCTGGGAGCGATGGGAGAGGGTGGCGGCGATGGACAACCCGACCGGATACCTGTACCGCACGGCCATGAACCTGTTCCGGAAGCGTCGTCGGAGGGCGGCTCTCGCCCTCCGCAAGGTCGTCGGACTGGCGAACAGCGCCGACGCCTTCGCGGCGGCCGACGCCAGGCAGGTGGTTGCGAGAGCGCTGGCGAGCCTGTCTCGCCGACAGCGAGCCGCACTGGTCTTGACGGAGCTGCTCGAGTTCACCTCGGAGGAGGCCGGCCGGGCCCTGGGGATCAGGCCGGTGACGGTTCGGGTCCTCGCGTCCCAGGGCCGTGCAGCGATGAAGCAGAACATGGAGCGAAGCGATGAGTGACTACCGGGATCTTCTGAGGCGGGAGCGGGAGCGGTTCACCATGCCCGACGGATCTCTAGAGGCGCTGGAGCGGCGGCGGGACCGGAGACGCCGGAACCGGCAGATGGTCGCCGGGGTGCTGGCACTGCTGATCGCCGCGGCCGGCGTTGGTGGGGGTCTCTACGCCTTTCGGAGCGCGAGCGGTCCAAAGCCGATCGTGGGCAACGAGCCGTCGCCCACCCCCACGCCGACCGCGACGCCGACTCCCACGCCAACTCCCGGCGGGGGACAGGCGGGCCCTTCTGCCGTGTCCGGACCCATCCAGTTCCTGGACGACCAGCGTGGCTGGATGGTCGATGCCGATGGACAGATCCTCGCCACGGCGGATGGAGGCCACACCTGGAACGTCCAGCTCTCGGGGCCTTCCGACATCAAGGCGATCGACATCCTGGACGGGCAGTATGGGTGGGGCGTGGGCGAGGGCGGGCTGATCCGGACCACGGACGGCGGTGCGACCTGGGTCACGTGGAGCAACCAGGCGCTTTCGACCATGCAGTTCATCACACCGAACAACGGCTGGGGAGTGGAGGCCGCACCCGGGCATCCCGAGGGTCTGGGGTCGCTCATGAAGACCGAGGACGGCGGGCAAACGTGGACGCCACAGGGTCCGGAGGTGAACTCGGTGTGCTTCACCGGTGAGAGCCTCGGCTGGGCGGCCGGGCCCCACGAAGCGGGGGCCGCGCTCTTCCGCACAGAGGATGCGGGCGCGAACTGGACAGAGATCCCGATCCCGATGCCTGGCGGCGACTACACGGGGTGGACGGCCACCGTCCGTTGCGGTGGCGACGCTGCCTGGGTCCTGGTGACGGACGGGGGCGGGGCCGGGCACATCGCCTACGCGGTGCTGCGGATGTCCGGTGACGGTTCCAAGGTCGAGCCGGTCCTCCAGGACTCCTACACGCACCCGCTCGGACAGGGCCAGGACATCCCGGCGGCCTCGAACCCCTACCCAGGCCCGCTCGCGGTTGCCGGGGCGCACATCGCTCGCTTCATCACCTGGTGTCCGGCATGCGGCGGGGATATGCCCTTCGTCTCGCTCGAACGGACAGAGGACGGCGGCGCGACGTGGACCGATCCCACCATCGTCGATTCGAACCACCCAGGGGAGCCTCTCGGGATCTCCTTCCTCGATCCGGATCAGGGTTGGGTCCTGCTTCGAGACCCTCAGACGAAGTCGATGGTCGTGCTGAGGACGTCGGACGGGGGGCAGAGCTGGGAACAGCCTTGATGCTCAGGTCGCCCGCCGGCCGGGCTTTGACCGCGCCGCGTGGACGGCCTGCCAGCAGTACCAGGCGACGACGGTGCGATAGGGGCGGAACCGGTCGCCTTCGGCATGGAGCTGCTTCGGCGTGAGGAGCTCGGGCAGACCATAAGCGAGCGAGTACCCCTGGCGGACCCCATAGTCGTCCACAGGCCACACGTCCAACCGGCGGAGCTGGAAGATCAGGAACATCTCGGCGGTCCACCGCCCGATGCC
>DASXTW010000041.1:0-14987 GCA_036505215.1 Actinomycetota bacterium
GGGCAGCCATGTTGAGAGCTGCCCCCCGGTAGCCGTCCTCGACGGGGACGGCCTCGCCCCGGTCGATCCCGACCCCGACGGGCAGGGGGAGTTCGGGCTCCTCTTGGGTGGCTTCCCAGCACGCCTGCTGGAACTCCAGGGCGGCCCTCACAGCCTGCCTGGCCTGGTCGAACACCCCCAGGGCCTCATCGCCTCGCAGCTCGATGACCCGTCCGCCCCGGGCCTCCACGGCGTCCCGGGCAAGCTCGGCGAACCTCGCAGCCAGGTGCGCGGCGACCGCATCGCCGCGCTCCCGGGTGAACGTGGAGTAGCCGCGGATGTCCGCGATCAGGAATGCGCGAATCACGGCGCCCAGGCCCGCCGATCCCTCCCGGGTGCTCGGCACGACATCCATGAAGTCTCCTGCTAGGTTGCGATCCGACCCCGCGCGAGATCGAAGTGTAAGCCGCGATCCGAGCCGGAGGGAAGTCCTGCACGAACCGGTAGAGCTGAAAATCCTCCAGGGAAATGGGAGCCGTGAGAATCGGAGTTTCCGACTCGAAGATTCGCCTCAGGTGCCCTATGAGCTCCGTCGGCGGATTCTGACCGGCGGAGGCAGGCAACCCCCGATGCGTTGGCGCTACTTCGTCTGTGCGGGAGACTCCGACTCTTTGAGTCTGCCGGGACGGAGGGAGCAAGTACGCCACTCGCTGAGGCCGCCCTTGCAGATACTCCTACTCTCGTGATGAGCCGGTACATCGATGTTGCTGAGGAAGCATCGATCGTGCTGCGCAGTCCTAGGCTCGCGGCTCAGGCAATCGACTGGTCTCCTGATCGCGACGCCATCAAGCGTCGAACGGGTTGGTTCCGATCCGAGCCTGTTGGCCATCCTCAGCGCTGGTGATGACGCGTGGTCTCGGAGGCCGTGGACTGGATTTCCCCAATGCTGGATCGACCGCGATCGTTAGTCCGCGCAGCAACTATCAAGCCGTCGCTCAGGAGTGGCTCGCATCCGATCCAGAGTAACCAACATCAAGCGAGCGACCTTTCTCTACTTCTCCGACGCCGAGGAGCAGGCAAAGGCGAGGCGACTGGCGCAGCATCTTCGTCGGGATCGCTTTGGTGATTTCTCCCTATTCGACATCAAGAGGACCATGCCTGCTGAGTTCACTCTTGAGCCGTTCGAAAGCATCAACTTGCGAGACGAGGAAGCACTATCCGTGGGGCCTTAGCCCAAACCAGTGGGACCCGAGCTCCGCACATCCCTGCTCAGCGGCCCTAACGAACTCCGTCGGCGCATCCTGACCCGGCAGGTGAAGAGTGACCCACCTCAAGGAGAGCCGGGACATCGAGGAAATGGTGCTCGTCCTGCCGCATCTGGACGCGCCGCTCAGGCTCGCGGCCCGGATGATCTGGCGCCTTCGATGGCACCCGAGGGACGCGTCCTAGATAGACAGTGCCCCCCTGTGCCCGGGGTGGGATTCGAACCCACATGGTCCCGAAGGACCGACACTTTTTAAGAGTGTCGCGTAATCCAGTTCCGCCACCCGGGCTTGCTCTCAGGATAAGCGCTCCACAGCCCCGATGATCGTCGGACGTGCGAGGCGTCAAGTCCGAGAGTAGCTATTCGTCGCCAGATTGTTTGGTAACTAACGCCCCGGAGCCAAACCTAATGCGATGAGAACTTCCCGCATGTTTCGGGATCTTTCAGTCAATCCATTCCAGGTTCCGACAAGTCGGCCCAACTGCGTGAGACCCTATCGCCGGGCCACGGAACCCCCGGCCTCGGCTCAGCGTCGGTAAGGCTGGAAGAAGGGGACCAAGCACCGGAGTTAGACTGCGGACGAAGGAGTGGAGATGAGGCGAGGGAGACCCACAGCCCTTCTCCTCGCGCTCCTGTGCCTCTTGTCCGGGGGCTGTGCCACCCTCAACGGCACGGGGAGCAGCGAGCCCGGCCTGCCCAACCCAGGCACGGCCATCGCGCTGTCCGTGCTCTCCGAGTCCATCTACCTGGTCGATCCCGCCACCGGGCGCCGCGCTGAGGTGGTGGGCGGGCTGCAGGACTTCCGGTCCGGCTACGCGACGTGGGCCGCGGACCATCGACAACTGGCTTACGCCAATCACGCCATCTACCTGGTGGACTTCGACACGAGCCAGCAACGTGTCGTGGTCAAAGGACGCAATCTCTCCATGCCTGCGTGGAACCCCACCGGGGACGAGATCGTGTACGGGGACGGTGTGTCGATGTGGCGCACCCCGATGCCCGCGGCGGCTTCCATCCGGCTTCGGATACCCACCACGCTGGCCCCTCTCGACATGGACTGGGCGAGGAATGGCCTGATCGCTTTCGAGGGACTGGTTCGAGACTGCCGCCGGTCTCCCCACTGCTCGAGCACCGACCGAAGCGAGATCTGGGTCTTCGACCCGAACGGGGGGGCGATGAGACAGATCACCCATGTCGGCCACGTCGAGAGTCCGAAGTGGTCTCCGGACGGCTCTCGGATCCTGTTCATCCGCCGCCAGAAGGCCAACGCCGCGCGCCGCGAGCTGTGGGTCGTGAACGCGGATGGCTCAGGAGCCCGAAAGCTCAGTTCCGCTGAAAACGTCGTCGCGGCCGACTGGTCGGCTGACGGTTTCCGGCTCGCCATGGTCAGGGTGGCAGAGAAGGCGCACACACTTCAGCTCTGGATCGCCGATGAGGATGGTTCCAATTCCAGGGCCGTAGGGCAGCCGGTCAAGGGAACGGAAGCAACCGTCGACTGGTGAGCCGACGGAAACCTCCGGTTAGGTCACCTTGATGGTGATCTTCTCGATGTAGACGGTCTGGGCGGGCCGGCCGTCCGTGGCCCCGCCCTCGATGGGCAGCGCGCCGATCTTCTCGGCGACGTCCTGCCCCTTCACAACCTTTCCGATGATGGCGTAGTCGGCCGGCAGACCCGCCTCCTTGCCGATCACGATGAACAACTGGCTGCCTGACGTGCCCGGCGCTTCATCCCCAGACTTCGCCATGGCCACCACCCCGACCGGATACTTGGAGTCCTTCGGTGGTGCATCGACGGTCTTGTACCCGGGACCGCCGGAGCCCGAGCCGGTCGGGTCGCCACCCTGGATCACGAACCCCTTGGCGATCCGGTGGAAGATCAGTCCGTCAAAGAAGTGCTTCTTGGCAAGGAACACGAAGCTGTTGACCGTGTTCGGGGCGAGCTTCTGGTCGAGCCGGAACACGATCGTCCCGCAGGAGGTCTTCACCGTCGCCGTGTAGGTCTTCTTCGGATCGATCGTCATCGCCGGCGGCTTCTTGTAGGTCTTCTTCTCGACCTCAGCCGCTTTGGGCACGCTCCCTCCACATGCGACGACAGCGGATGTGGCTGAGGGCGTGGGGCTCGGTGTGCGGGTGGCCGAGGCTGCGGGCTTCTTCTTGGGGTTCTTCAGAATCAGGGCGTACCCGGCGAACCCGAGCCCACCCACCGCCACGGCGATAGCCACCGAGGCCGCCAGGATCCGCTGGCGCCGCCGGCGCACCCGCTCGCGGCGCCGGCGCTCGGCAAGCTTGGCCAGCTGTCGCTCTCGAGTCTTTCTGCTGCTCTGAGGCATGTTCGAACGAAGGAGCCTACTGGCTGGTTGCGGGCTCGACCATCCTATAAGCGATGCCGTCGAGCATGTCGGTCTCCGAGATCAGGGCCTCGGACAACCCCCACCTGCGCATCGCTGTCACGAGGATGGCGGCGCCCGCCACGATCACATCCTCCCGGCCCGGCGGCATCACCGCGATCCGCCGTCGCTCCTCCGTGCTCATGTCTGCGAGTAACCGGAACACGCTCTCGGCGTCGGCTCGCGACAACACGGATCGGTGGATGGCCTCCGCGTCGTACTCCTCCAACCCCAGGGCGATGGCCTGGAGGGTGGTACAGGTGCCGGCCACGCCGATCAAGGTCAGGGCATCGTGCACGGGGATCCGGTCCTCCACCTGGTGGAGGACAGACGTGACGGCCATCTCGAGCTTGTCCAGTTCCTCGTAGGTCGGGGGGTCCGTGTGCACGTAGCGCTCGGTCAACCGGACGCTCCCGATCTGCGCCGAGACCGCTCCGGACGGCTCCCGGTCCCCCATCACGAACTCCGTGCTCCCGCCCCCGATGTCCAGCACGAGGTAGGGCGCTGGGTCGTCGAGACCTCTGGCGGCTCCGAGGAACGCCAGGGCCGCCTCCGCCTCCCCGGTGAGCACCTCCATGGGTTCACCGGTGAGCCTCTTGACTGCCTGGGCCAGATCGTCCCGATTCGAGGCGTCCCGAACGGCGCTGGTCGCACACAGGTGGATGCGCTCTGCCCCGAGGGCCCATGCTCGCCGGCAGAATCGCTCCAGGACCCGGATGGTGCGCCGCAGCGCGTCGGGGGCCAACACCCCGGTCTTGTCGACGCCCTGCCCGATCCTGGTGATCACCATGTCCCGGGCAAGCTCGTTCAGCTCGGCTTCGCCCTCTGCGAACCTGGCCACGAGCAGGCGGATCGAGTTCGTCCCCAGGTCGACGGCAGCCATCCGACGAGCGGGCTTCTCGTAGTGGATCCGATCCTGTTCCACCAACCGCCGAGCCACCCACTCACCGATCGGGTCGTTTCCGCCAGCCAGGTGATAGGCGTAGTGGGCGTGGAGGCACTTCAGGCCTTGAGCGGTCCCGCCGACCCCGCCCCAAGCCTCGGCCCCAGGATGCAACCGTCCTCGTTCCCGGGCGTACTCTTCGTGTGCGCGCCTGAGCCGAGTCCGCAGATCTGGACTCACGCCGGCTTCCTCGCCGAGCAGCCTGATCCACCCCTCCGACTCCAGACGGGAGACCGCCTTGACCACGTCCGGGCAGGTCAGCCAATACAGCGTGGGAAAGGGGTTCCCGTCCGCGTCGGTTGGACGGTTCCTGATGACCAATGGATGACCGGACCCGCATCGGGCCGCGACGCTGAACGGGATGAGGGCCTCGCGCCCGAGCTGGGCGGCGACAGCCTGACGATCGGATCTGCTGGCTATTTGCGCTTGTTCTCGACGGAGCGCTTGAAGTCGACCTGGCGCTCCTCGGACTGACGCATGAAGCGCTTCAGCTTCTGCTCGAATTCGGGATCCCGGCCCCTGCTGCGCTCGACTCGGGGCGCGGGGTCCTGCAGAGCCTTGATCGAGAGGTCGATCTTCCCGTCTTCCTTGATGGCGACCACCTTGGCCTGGACTCGGTCGTTCAGGTGGAGGTGGTCCTCCACGTTCCGGACGTAGTTCCGGTCGATCTCGGAGATATGGACCAGGCCGACCTTGCCGTCTTCGAGCTGGAGGAACGCACCGTAGGGCGTGATGCGCTGGACGGTCGCCTCCACTACCGCCCCGACCTCTATATCTGCGATCTGGACTCCTTCCCTGTCGGGCAGTGGAAAGGGCAATATCCCACCAGCCCCCCGACCCGTCAATAGACCAGGCAAAACGGCGATTGGTCAGACGCCGAAAAGAGCCGTCCCCGACCCTCTAGCCTCGACTCGAGAGCAGGCTACGGGGCCACAGCCGCTGGACTCGCACCACGTTCAGCTCGGCGCAGAGCACGGTGACCTGGGCGCCCACGTAGATCCACACGAGCAGCCCGATGACCACGGCGAAGGTGCCGTACACGGGGGTCGCGTTTTTGACCTGGCGGCTGACGACATATGTGCCCACGAGCTGCATTCCCGTCCAGAGAATGGCGCCCACGACCGCCCCCGGCAGCACTTCGCCCCACGTGAGCTGCTTCACGGTCAGGACGCGGTAGGCCAGCAGGAACAGGACGACGTGCGAGCCGAGCGATCCGAGGAAGCCCACCCCCCGGAGTGCCGCCCCGAGCTGGCCCGTCGCCGTACCCAGCCCCGACAGGAAGAGGCCGGTGAGGGTGATCGACCCCAGCACGACCAGCATGAGCAGTCCCCGGGCCCGCGCGGCCAGGAAGCTGGGACGCCGTTCGGGTGGGATGCCCCAGACCGTGTTCATGGCCTTCTGGGCGGCCACCGTCACTCCAAGCCCCGCCCACAGAGCGGTCGCGGTCCCGATCCCCAGGACGACCCCGTTCGCGGTCAGGGATTCCAAATGCTCCCGGAGCTGCTCCCCGATCACGGGGAACTGGGCCAGGGTGGAGTCCAGGATGCTCTTCTGCAGACTTGGATTCCCGTGGATCAAGAAGCCAAGCACGCTGACCAAAACCAGCAGAAGCGGGAACAGGGAGAAGAAACCCCAGTACGCGATCAGCGCCCCCAGGTCGCCAGCCCGGTCCTCCCCGAACTTCCTCACCACCGCGACGGGGAAAGCAAGCCAGGCGCGGCTCTGCTGGTATCGGTCGACCCTGGCCAGGGTCCGATTGATCTCTATCTCCCGACTCCGGCGTAGGTGAAACCGGCCGCCTGAGCCACTCCGGGATCGAAGAGGTTCCGTCCATCCAAGAGGAGCGGCACGCGCATCACCGATCGGAGCGAGCGCAAGTCGAGCTGAGCGAACTGCGGCCACTCGGTGACAACGATCAACGCCTCGGCGTCCCGGGCGGCCGACTCGGCGTCCGGGGCGAGCTCGATGATCCCCTCGAGCCTGGGCGGAAGCTCCTTCACCATGGGGTCGAACGCGGTCACCCGCATGCTGAGCCCCGCCAGCTCGGCGGCGATCTCTACCGCAGGCGAGCTCCTCATGTCGTCGGTGTTCGGCTTGAAGGCAAGGCCGAGGAGGGCCACTCTCTTCCCCACGAGCGTCTTCAGGTGTTGCTGGAGCCGGCGGACGACCCAACCACGCTGTTCCGAATTCACGTCGTTCGCCGCGCGGAGGATCCTGGCCGACAGACCCCTCGTCTCCGCCATCCCCTGCAGGGCCTCGATGTCCTTCGGGAAGCATGCCCCACCCCACCCGATCCCGGCTCGGAGGAAGTGAGGGCCGATCCGTCGATCCAGCCCGATCCCCTCGGCCACCCGGACCACGTCGGCCCCGAGCTCTTCCGCGATCTGCGCCATCTCGTTGATGAACGAGATCCTCACCGCGAGGAAGGCGTTGGCCGCGTACTTGATGAGCTCGGCCGTTGGAGGTTCCGCCAGGACCAACGGGATGGCCTCCGATCGATCGGAGGGCGACTCCACCAACTCTGCGAGCCACCCCGGGATCTTGCGGTCGACGATCGGCTGGTAGGCGCGGACAAGAAGGTCGGTGTCGGCTTCGTCCCATGCTCCGACGACGATCCGGTCCGGGGACAGGAAGTCGCGGACCGCTGTTCCCTCGGCAAGGAATTCGGGATTCACCGCAACCTTGATCCGGTCCTCGCCACGTTCCTCCCGCAGGATGGACCGGAGGAACTCGGCCGTGCCGACGGGGGCGGTGCTCCGGTTGACCAGGACGGCTTGTTCGGGCACGTGGCGCGCGACGCTTCGCGAAGCCGAGACAAGCGCGGAGAGGTCTACCCGTCCCTGGTCGTCGTTCGGCGTGTTCACGCACAGGAAGACGATCTGCGAGCCGGCGACGGCTTCGTGGGGCTCCCAGTGGAAGGAGATCCGGCCGGTCGGAGCGACCCGAGCCAGGATCTCGGCCAGCCCCGGCTCATAGAAAGGTAGCTCGCCACCACGGAGCCGTTCGATCTTCCGCCGGTCGACGTCGAGAACGCTCACTACGTCGCCAAGCGCGGCCAGGCAGAGCGCGGACACCAGACCGACGTGTCCGCCGCCGGCCACTGCGATTCGCAGAGAAGCAGAAGAAGCTGTCGTCACCGGTACATCATGACTCAGCTAGCAGTCCGCCGGGCGGGGCCTGCTCTGGGCTTCCTCCGGGACCACTATGAAGCCGATCTCGCCCTTCTTCACCATCCCCAAGCACTCCCGGGCGATGCGCTGGAGTTGGACGGGGTCCTTCAGCATCTGGACCTCGCGCTCGAGCCTGGCCTTCTCTTGTTCCAGGATCTGGGTCTGGCGCTCGAGCTGGTGCAGCCGGTTCCGCTGAGCGACGTAGGCGCGGACAGGGACCACCAGGTAAACGAGGAGGGCCGTGACCACGACCGCCAGGATGGCCGCCCTGGGCGTGAGTTGAGCGCGCGGGCGGTGAGCCGCGGAGCTGGCGGCGGCGGTCAACAGGCCTCCGAAAACGAGGCGGGTGCACTCATTGCTCGGCCTCCTCGTCCGGTGCCTTGGCCGGCAAGCGGCCGAAGGGCTGGCGCCCCGCGTAGCGAGCCGTCTCCCCCAGCTCCTCCTCGATCCGAAGCAGTTGGTTGTACTTGGCCGTGCGCTCTCCACGGGATGGAGCGCCGGTCTTGATCTGCCCGGCATTCGTGGCCACGGCGAGGTCGGCAATGGTGGTGTCCTCGGTCTCGCCGGAGCGATGGCTGATCACCACTCCATAGGAACTCTCCTTCGCCAACCGGACCACGTCCAGCGTCTCCGTGAGAGTCCCGATCTGGTTGAGCTTGACCAGGATGGCGTTGGCCGCGCCTTCGTCGATGCCTCGCTCCAACCGTTCGGGGTTCGTGACGAAGAGGTCGTCGCCCACGATCTGCACGCGCTCGTCGAGGGCCTCCGTGATGGCCATCCAGCCATCCCAGTCATCTTCGGCCAGAGGGTCTTCGATGGACAGGATCGGATAGCTGTCCAGGAGGCCTGTGTAGAACTCGATCATGTCCGCAGCCGTCCGGTCCCTTCCTTCCAGGCGGTAGGCCTCGTTCTCGAATACTTCGGAGGCGGCTGGATCCATCGCCAAGGCGACTTCGGATCCGGGCTCCAGGCCTGCTCTCTCGATCGACTGCAGCAGAAGGTCCAGCGCCTCCCGGGCGGTGCCGATGCGAGGCGCGAAGCCGCCCTCGTCTCCCACGTTAGTGGCGAGGCCCTTCTCCTTGAGGATGGCGTGCAGCGCGTGGAAGACCTCCGTCCCCCACCGCAGCGCCTCGGAGAACGAGGCCGCACCGATCGGCGCGAGCATGAACTCCTGAAGTTCCAGCTCGTTGTCGGCGTGCGCCCCGCCGTTGATCACGTTCATCAGTGGAACGGGGAGGATGTGGCCCTGGGGGCCTCCCAGGTAGCGGTAGAGAGGAAGGCCGAGCGATCCGGCGGCGGCCTTGGCCACGGCCAGGGAGACACCCAGGATGGCGTTGGCGCCGAGCTTGCTCTTGTTCGGGGTGCCGTCCAGGTCGGCCAGGAGCGCATCGACGGCGCGTTGGTCCAGGACGTCCATGTCTTCGAGCTCGGGAGCGATCTCCTCCTCGACGTTGCGGCACGCCGTCAGCACGCCCTTGCCGCCGAAGCGATCGGCCTCTTCGTCCCGCAGCTCCACGGCCTCGTGCACCCCGGTCGAGGCTCCGGAGGGAACGGCCGCCCGCCCGACCGTGCCATCGGCCAGGACGACCTCGACCTCAACGGTGGGATTGCCTCGGGAGTCGAGGATCTCCCGGGCCCGAACCTCGTCGATGATCGGCATCAGCCGCCCGATTGTATGGCCACCGACCTGCGAAGTGCGGAAGCGCACACCCCGCTTGTGATGGCTAACGCGCAGCGCGGAACCGCGAGAGGAGCTCCGCCTCGCCCAAGTCTTCCAGCCTGACGCCCTCGGCCGCAGCTTCCATCTTCATTCGTTCGAACCTCTCGGCGAACCTGGCCGTCGCCTTGCGCAGGGCAGTTTCCGGATCGACATCCAGCCGGCGACCCAACGCGGCCACCGCGAACAGGAGGTCGCCCATCTCGTCCTCCGCTCGTTCGGGCGGTGCGTTCTCGAGTTCCTCCAGCTCCTCATGGACCTTGGCCAGGGCGGCCTCGTGCGTCCTCCAGTCGAACCCGGCGCCGGCGGCACGGCGCTGGACCTTGGACGCTCGGGCCAGCGCCGGCAGCGTGGAGGGGATCTCGTCATCCACAGGGTGCTCGCCTTTCTCCTCCGACTTGATCCGCTCCCAGTTCACCAGGACCTCCGCGGCGGAGCTCACGTTCACGTCGCCGAACACGTGCGGATGCCGCTTGATGAGCTTCGCCACGATGGTCTCGGCCACGTCATCGACGTCGAAGGCACCATCCCTGCTGGCGATCTCCGCGTGGAAGACCACCTGCAGGAGAAGGTCGCCGAGCTCCTCTCGCAGTCGATCGGAGTCGCCAGACTCGATCGCCTCCAGCGCTTCGTGTGCTTCCTCCAAGAGGTTCCGGGCCAGCGACTGGTGGGTCTGCTCACGGTCCCACGGGCAACCATCCGGGGCCTGGAGACGGTGGATGACCTTGACCAGCTCGAGCAGGTGGTCCCCTCCGGCGCGGGACGGGAAGGTGTCCTCCGGTCCGGTCATGTCGCCGTCGAGCTGATCGGGACGATCTGGCCAGTCTTCGGGTCCAGCCGGCCGAACCGCGGATTGACGTCGATGTCGCCGGTGCTCAATTGCTGGCTGAACCAATCCTGGAACGCTCGGTCTTTCTCTTCCTGAGTTGCCGCCGCCGATAGCCCCGCTCTGGCCGCCAGACGGTCCTCGACCTTTCGGAACAGGATCTGGCGTTCGATGTTTCGCCGCACCGCCCCAAAGGTCAAACCCCGAGCCTTCAGCTCTTGCTGGAACTGGGTGCGCCCGCCGAGTCCCTGGATCGTCTGTTGAAGGGCCAGGTCGACTTCGGCCGGGGTGACGGAGATCCCGTTGGCCCGGGCGTAGCCCTCGATGACCCGCAGCTCGATCAGAAACGCCAGGAGCCGTCGGGTGAGATCCTTCCGGTTGGCCTCCCCACTGGAGCCGGCAACCTGTTGCTTGAGCTGAGGATCGAGAAGCAGCAGGTCGAGTTCCTGCTTCAGGGTGTCGGTCGAGATCTTGCTTCCGTCAACGACAGCCGCCGGCGCCGCGAATCGATCGCCGCACGCAGAGAGCAGGATCCCAGCGACCATGAGAAGCGTGAAGAGGATGGACCGGGTGGAACGCACGGCTGTGGATTCTATCGAAGGGTCTCCTCGATCCCGCGGGCCAGTTCTTCGCCGCTCATGGTTGTCGGCAACTCGAGGTTCAGCGTCTTCGTCGCGCCGTGATAGGAAGCCCCGCTCACCTCGGCGGCCAGCTCCAGACCCATTCCTTCTTCCATCGGGCGGGCTCGGATCTGGTTACGGAAGGTCGAGATCTCCTGCACTCCCAGCGCCGCGCAAGTGAGCTTCAGCGAGGCCACCGCGAGCAGGCTCCGCACCGGCTGTGGCAGCGCACCGAACCTGTCCTCGGCCTCGACGCGTACGGCGTCGAGCTCATCGTGATCCTTTGCCGTGGCGATCCGCCGGTACAGCTCCAGGCGCAGCGCCTCCTGGCCCACCCACTCGGCCGGAATGAACGCCCTGACCGGGAGATCGATGCGAACCTCCTTCTCCTCCGCCAGCGGTTCGCCCTTCATCTCGGCCACCGATTCCGCCAGTAGCCGCAAGTAGGTGTCGAAACCAACGGCTGCGATGTGTCCGTGCTGCTCGGCACCCAGAAGATTTCCGGCCCCACGGATCTCCAGATCTCGCATGGCGATGTGAAAGCCGGACCCAAGGGCCGTGAAACGGCTGATCGCGGCGAGCCGGTCGTGTGCCTCGTCTGTCAGCTGCGCCTGGACGGGGAAGAACAGATAGCCGAATGCTCGCTCGGCGCTCCGGCCCACCCGCCCTCGGAGCTGGTAGAGCTGGGCTAGTCCCATTCGATCAGCGCGCTCGACCACGAGCGTGTTGGCCGAGGGGACATCCAGCCCGCTCTCGATGATCGTCGTGCACACGAGGACCTCGGCCGAGCGGTCCCAGAAATCGATCATCACCTTCTCCAACCGCTCCTCCTCCATCTGCCCATGCCCCACGACGATCCGGGCGTCGGGCAGCTTCTTGCGGAGCGCTCCGGCCGCGCGCTCGATCGTCTCGACCCGGTTGTGAACCCAGAACACCTGGCCGCCGCGGAGAAGCTCACGGCGAACGGCCCCGAGGGCCATGTCCTCGTCGTACGGCCCCACGTAGGTGAGGACCGGTTGGCGATCCTCCGGCGGGGTGTCCACCACGCTCATCTCCCGGATCCCGGACAAGGCCATCTCCAGCGTCCGCGGGATGGGCGTGGCCGTCATGGTGAGGACGTCCACGCTGGCCCGGATCCTCTTCAACTGCTCTTTGTGGACCACGCCGAATCGCTGCTCCTCGTCCACCACCAGCAGCCCGAGCTCCTTGAACTTCACGTCGCGTGACAGGAGCCGGTGCGTGCCGATGACCACGTCGACCCTCCCCTTGGCAGCGTCCTCCAGGATCCTGGCCTGTTCCCGAGGCGCGACGAATCGAGACAGCATGGCCACCTTCAGCGGGAACGGTGCGAACCGCTCGGAGAACGTCACGTAGTGCTGCTCGGCAAGGAGCGTCGTGGGCACCAGCACGGCTACTTGCTTGCCGTCCATCACGGCTTTGAACGCGGCCCGGACCGCGATCTCGGTCTTGCCGTACCCGACGTCGCCGCAGATGAGCCGGTCCATGGGCCGGGGCAGCTCCATGTCCCGCTTGACCTCTTCCACCGCCCCAAGCTGATCGCGCGTCTCCTCGTACGGAAAGGCGTCTTCGAGCTCGGCCTGCCAGGGAGTGTCCGGGCCGAACGCGTGGCCGGGGACGGACATGCGGACCGAGTACAGCCGGACCAGTTCGCCGGCCATGTCCCGAACGGCCCTGCGGACCCGGGTCTTCGCCCGGACCCAGTCGCTGGATCCCAGGCGATGCAGGCGAGGCGCCTCCCCGCCGACGTACTTGGCGACGATCCCGACCTGATCCGACGGGACGTACAGCCTGTCACCCTCGGCGTACTCCAGAAGCAGGTAATCGCGCTCGGCCCCGGCGACCGCCCGGCGAACCATCCCCACATACCGGCCGACGCCGTGGACCTGATGGACTGCGAAGTCGCCCGGCTCGAGCTCGAGGGCGACGGCGTCCGACCGGCGACGAGCCAGTCGAGGGGCGACCCTGGTATGACGCCGCCTGCCGAAGAGATCTTCCTCGGTGACCACGGCGAGGGTGGGAGCGGCGGTGTCCGGCGCGAACCAGAAGCCCTCCTCCACATCGGCCTCGATGGCCACCGATCTGGCCTCGGTCATACCTCTGGAGGCGAGGACCTCCCTGGAGCGTTCCAGGCTCCCTCGACCTTCTGCGGCGAGGACCAACATCGCCCCGCCGTGGTGCAGCGTGCGGATCCGCTCGACCATTGGATCGACCCGCCCAGGCGAGTCCCACATCCGCACGCCCAGTTCGAGCGCCTTCCCTTCAGCAAACTCGGTCAGGTCGACCCGCTTCTTGGCTCCAAGCGCAGCGTCGACGTCGTGCAGGACTCTCGGCCCGGGCCATCCGCTGGCGTCGGCGAGCGCGTCGGCCTCCTCGACGATCTGCCGAGCTCGGTCGACGGTTCGTCGGGCCTGCGACAGCAACACCCATCCCTCTGCAGGCAACAGGTCGGCGAGGAATGGCAGGCCCTCATACAGCAGGGGGATCGTCTGCTCCATGCCCTCGAACGCCAAGCCCTCAGACAGCCGCTCCAGAGCCGCCCGGTACTGCCCCCGGTACAGAGGGAGAGCCTCGTCCGCCATCCGCCGGACGTCGTCGCCCACCACCAGTTCGCGGCACGGATAGACCTCCACGCGATCGAGCTTCCCGGTGGAGAGCTGGGTGGCCGGAGCGAACTCGCGGAGCGACTCGACCTCGTCGCCGAAGTACTCGAGGCGAGCTGGACGACGGGACGTCGACGGGAACAGGTCCATGATGCCGCCCCGGACGGCGAACTCTCCGCGGTGCTCGACCACGTCGGCCCTCGCGTACCCCAGGGCGACCAGCCGTTCGGCGAGGATGTCAGGAGCGAGCGACGTGCCAACCTGGACATCGAGAGGTTCGTGGCTCCCAAGATCGGGAGCCAGGCCTTGCAGGCCCGCCAGGACCGGCGCGACCACGACCAGCGGACCGTGAGCGTGGCGAAGCCGATATGCGGCCCGGGCCCTGGCCCCGGCCACCTGTGGCCCGGGGCTGATTCCCTCGTAGGGAAGCGACTCCCAGGCGGGGAATCGCACCACCCGATCGGCTCCGAGGAATACCGAGGCACCGGCGGCCACCACGTCGGCAGCCCTGGGCTCATGGGCCAGGACAAGCACGGGGCTGTCCAGGGCGTGGGCCAGGACCGCGGCGGCGAAGCCGTGGCCGGGCGCCGGGGCGTGCGCTACCCGGACCGGACCGGACGCGGCGAGCAGGCGTTGGAACGGGGCGGCGGCCGCGGCCTCCTTCAGGATTCGGTTGAGCTCTTCGTTCATCTGTTCGACAACCTGTCTTTCCTCACTCGTCTTCGACCCGCACAGCACGAAGAGGCCTGGTTCGGCCAACCAGGCCTGTGAACAGCGGCTATTCGGTTGGGAGGGCGGGCTGCTACCCGCCTGGACTCTCTGAACTGCCTCTTCGATTGTACCGAGCCTGAGCGACACTCAAGCCTTCATCGATCAGGCACAGCACCACATCTGCGGCGGCCTCGATCAGGACCGTCACTTCCTCCTGCTCTCGCTTGGAGAACCGCCCCAGGACATAGTCGACGTTCTCCCAGCGGCCGATCGGGCGGCCGATGCCGATCCTCACTCGGTAGAAGTCGGCCGACCGGAACGCCTCGACCATCGAATCCAGACCGTGGTGCCCGGCCGTGCTCCCTCCGTGCTTCACGCGAAGCGCCCCGAAGGCCAGGTCGATCTCATCGTGGCAGGCGACCACCCTGTCCACGGGGACTCCTCGCTTCCGAGCGAACGAGACGATCGGAGGACCGCTCACGTTCATGAAGGTGCCGGGCGCGGTGAGGAGGAGGACGGTGTCCCCGTGCCGCGCCTCGGCCACCAACAAGGGGAGCATCCTGGCCTTCTTGAACGGCGCGTTCAGCCGCTCGGCAAGATGCTCGGACACCCTTGCCCCGACGTTGTGACGCGTCCGAGCGTATTCCGTCCCCGGGTTGCCGAGCCCGGCGACCAGCCAGGGGTCGGCCAAGGCCTAGCTCTCGGGAGACTCGCCGCCCTCTTGCGCGGCCTCCCCGCCTTCGGCTCCC
>DASXTW010000042.1:0-15782 GCA_036505215.1 Actinomycetota bacterium
TTCCTGTTCGTGGTCCAGATCATCGTGTACGCCGGGGCCATCATGGTCCTGTTCCTGTTCGTGATCATGCTTCTCGGCGTCGATTCCCCCGTGCCGCTCACCGAGCGGTTGAAGGGGCAACGCTGGCTGGCCCTGCTCTTGGGCGCAGCTCTGGTGGTCGAGGTGTTCTTCGCAGTGCGGCTGGGCATCGGGTTCGCCCGTGAGCGGCTCCCTGATCTTGCCGCAGTCAACAGAGGGGGGAACACTCAGGCGCTCGCCAGGATCCTCTTCAACCGGTACTTCTTCCCCTTCGAAGTGACCTCGGTGCTGTTGATCGTGGCAGCGATCGGGGCCATGCTTCACGGCCGCCGCCGGATGGCCGAAGAAGAGACGATCGACGCGCCGGCGGCCAACGAGGAGGCGACGGGCCCATGAGGACGCCCATCTCCTATTTCCTCTTGGTATCTGCGTTGTTGTTCACGATTGGGACGGTCGGGGTCCTGGTCCGGCGCAACGCCCTGGTCATCTTCATGTCCGTCGAGCTGCAGCTGAACGCGGTGAACCTGTCCCTCGTCGCCTTCGCCAGGCAGCAGGGGAATCTTACGGGCCAGGTCCTGGCCTTCTTCTCGATGGTCGTGGCGGCAGCAGAGGTCGTGGTGGGACTGGCCATCATCGTCTCCCTCTACCGCAAGGCGCGAAGCGCGGACGTCGACGACGCCCGGCTCCTCAGAGGATGAGGCCCCCATGAAGCTTGCGCCCCTGATCCCCGCCCTTCCCTTGGCCGGAGCGGCCGTGCTACTGCTCACCGGCAAGCGCCGGCGGGGAAGCGCTGCCGGCTGGCTGGCTTCCCTCCTGGTGGCCGTCTCCTTCGGAGTGGCGATGGTGGTGTTCATCGACCTGGTCTCTGAGCCGGCGGCTGGTCGCCTCACCCACGTCAAGTCCTTCGACTGGGTCGCCGTCGGCACGTTCAAGGTCGCCGCCCAGTTCCGAGTAGATCCCCTGTCGATCGTCATGGCGCTCACCGTCACCGGGGTGGGTGCGCTCATCCATGTCTATTCGATCGACTACATGCACGACGATCCCCGGTACACCCGGTTCTTCGGCTACATGAACCTGTTCATCTTCTTCATGCTGGTGCTGGTGCTGGCGGACAACTTCCTTCTCCTGTACCTGGGGTGGGAAGGGGTCGGGCTGTGCTCGTACCTGCTGATCGGTTTCTGGTTCGAGCGAAAGACGGCGGCCGATGCGGCGAAGAAGGCGTTCATCACCACCCGAATCGGTGACTCGGCGTTCCTCATCGGGATCCTGTTCATATGGCTGAAATTCCACTCGCTCGACTTCGATGCGGTGTTCAAGGGTGCGCAGGGGCTCCCGGGCGGGACGGCGACGATCATCTCGCTGCTGCTGTTCGCCGGGGCGGTTGGGAAGTCGGCCCAGTTGCCGTTGCACGTGTGGCTACCCGATGCCATGGAAGGCCCAACGCCCGTGTCGGCCTTGATCCACGCAGCCACCATGGTGACCGCCGGGGTCTATCTGGTGGTCCGGTCCCACCCCATCTTCGAGGCATCCGGCACGGCGCTGACCATCGTGGCCATCGTGGGCATCGTCACGGCCATCTATGCGGGCTTCTCCGCGATCGGCCAGGACGACATCAAGCGGATGCTGGCGTATTCCACGATCAGCCAGCTGGGGTTCATGTTCTTCGGGGCCGGGATGCAGGCCTACGCCGCGGCCATCTTCCTGTTGGTGGCTCACGCCTTCTTCAAGGCGTTGCTGTTCCTCGGCGCAGGCAGCGTGATGCACGGCCTGCCCAACGACGAGACGGACCTGATGAAGATGGGCGGGTTGCGACGGGCCATGCCCATCACCGCATACACCTGGATGATCGGATGGTTGGCGATGGCCGGGATCCCCCCGTTGTCGGGCTTCTTCGCCAAGGACCAGGTGGTGGCCGCCGCCAGCCAGGCAGGGAGGGCGGGCCTCTGGTACGCGGCGCTGTTCGGGGCCTTTCTCACCGCCCTCTACGAGACCAGGGCCACGTTCCTGGCCTTCTTCGGCGAACCTCGGTATGAGGGGCATCCGCACGACCCCCCGCCTCGCATGCGTATCGTGCTCGTGGCGCTGGCGGCCGGGGCCGCCGTCGCGGGGGTCCTCGGCCTTTCCGCCACCACCGGGCTGATCCCGAAGTTCCTGACGCCGGTGGTCGGTCGCACGGAAGAGGCCAGAGCCGGGCAGTCCGAGCTGGTCCTGTCGATCGTCTCCGTGGCCGTCGCCGTAGCGGGCATCGCTCTCGCTTGGTTCGTGTACCTCTCCAGGCGGATCGACTGGCAGGCACTGCGGGTTCGGTTCGGTGGTGCCAAGAGGACCCTCCAACGCGGGTTCTACGTGAACGACTTCTACAGCGGAGCCGTGGTCGGGCCGGCCAAGCTCGGGTCCGCCTTCGTGGCCTATGTGATCGACAAGAGGATCGTCGATGGTGCCGCGAACGGAATCGGCCGGTTGTTCGCCACCACGGCCGGAGTGGGACGACGGATCCAGACTGGCTTCGTCCGGAACTACGCCCTGGCCTTCCTGCTGGGGGCGGTAGGCATCCTCCTGTACCTGGCGGTGAGGTTCTGATGCTCTGGAGCGCCGTCCCGCCACCGGGTCCGATAGAGGACAGCGGCGGATTCCCCTGGCTCACGCTGGTGACCTTCGCCCCTCTGGCAGGAGCCGCGATCGCGGCGGTGTTCCCCTCCCGCCTCCTGAAGCTCCATCGCGTCTGGGCGTTGGTGGTGACCCTGGCTACCTTCGGACTCTCGTTGGGGATGCTGGCCGTCTACCACGGGGAGGGCGGCTTCCAATTGGTGGAGCGGGCGGTCTGGGTGAAGGCCCTGAACTTCAACTACATCCTCGGCGTGGACGGCATCAGCCTGTTCATGGTGCTGCTGACGACCTTCCTGATGCCCGCGGCCGTGCTCGTCTCCTGGAGGATCGAACAGCAAGCGAAGTACTACATGGTCGCCTTCCTGATCCTGGAGTCGGCCATGATCGGTTCGTTCGTGGCCCTGGACCTCCTCCTGTTCTTCCTGTTCTTCGAGGCGCTGCTGTTCCCCATGTATCTGATCATCGGGGGGTGGGGGAGCGAGCGGCGCGTCTACGCGGCCGTGAAGTTCTTCCTGTTCACGATGGCGGGGTCGGCGTTCCTCTTGGTCTCGATCCTGTTCCTGTACTTCCGCGCGGGATCCGACCTCGGGCACACCACGTTCGATTTCACCCAACTGCAGCACCTCGTCCTCCCGGTGGACACCGCGCGCTGGTTGTTCCTGGGGTTCTTCGTGGCCTTCGCGGTGAAGGTCCCACTGTTCCCTCTTCATACCTGGTTGCCGGACGCACACACGGAGGCCCCCACGGCGGGCTCCTTGATCCTGGCGGCCGTCCTGCTGAAGATCGGAGCCTACGGGCTGATCCGGTTCAACCTCGGTCTGTTCCCCGAGGCCTCCCAGTTCTTCAGGACGTTCGTGATGGTGCTCGCGGCCATCGGGATCATCTATGGGGCTGCTGTCGCCCTGATCCAGACTGACGTCAAGCGGCTGGTCGCCTACTCGAGCGTCTCCCACCTGGGGTTCGTCGTGTTGGGGACGTTCGCCTTCACGCTGCAGGGGATGAGCGGGGGCGTGCTCCAGATGGTGAACCACGGGCTCTCGACCGGCGCGCTGTTCCTCCTGGTGGGGATGCTGTACGACCGTACCCACACCCGCGACCTGGGGCGGATGGGAGGGCTGGGCGGAACCATGCCGGCCTTGGCCGGGGTCTTCCTGTTCGTCGCGCTCTCGTCCGTTGGCCTGCCCGGCCTGAACGGGTTCGTGGGGGAGTTCCTGGTTCTGCTGGGGACGTTCATCGTGAGCAAGCCCTTCGCGGTGGCGGCGGTGGTGGCAGTGGTGCTGGCTGCGATCTACCTGCTGTGGGCGTATCAGCGAATGATGCACGGGCCCGTGCTGAACGAGGAACATCGCCTCCTGCCCGACCTGTCCGGGCGCGAGTACGCGATCCTCGTGCCCATCATGGCGGCCATCCTCCTCGTGGGTGTGTTCCCCCAGCCGCTGCTCGACAGGATCGAGCCGGCTGCCAGACAGACCACGAGGTGCGTGATCCAGACGAACCAGGCTGCCCAGCCTGGGCAAGGGGTCCAGTTGTCCTCGGTGTGTTCGGAACCGCCGGAAGGCGGCGTTCCCATCGGCGACGTCGCCAGGAGACCTTGACGTGCTGAGCACGATCGGGCAGGTGCCGGCCGCCCCCGGGACCTCGTCGCACGTTCCCCTGGTCTTCCAACCGGTGGTCCCGGAGTTCATCCTGGCGGGGACGGCAATCGCCCTCCTTCTGTGGGACGCCATCCGGCGGGACGAGGATCAGGCCCCCTTGGCCCTGGCCGCGCTGGCGGGGATCGCCGCGGCCGCCGCGTACACGGTCTGGCTGTGGTTTTGGGTGGGAAAGCCGGGTCACCCCGCGAGCGTGCTCGGTGGGATGGTGGCCGCCGACAAGTTCGCGCTGTTCATCCGGCTCGTCCTCCTCGGCGTGGCCGCCCTGGGCGTGATCCTCTCCTATCACTATCTCGACCGTGCAGGTGAGGCCCGGGGCGAGTACTACCCACTGTTGCTGTTCGCTACCGCAGGGATGACCCTGATCGCGGCGGCGGACGACCTCATCCTGGTGTTCCTGGCCCTGGAGACCCTTTCACTGTCGCTGTACCTGATGACGGGGTTCTCCTTCCGCCGCCTGGCCTCGGCCGAAGCTTCGATGAAGTACTTCCTCCTGGGGGCGTTCTCGTCGGCCTTCTTCCTCTACGGGATCGCGCTGGCCTACGGAGCCACAGGCACGACCAACCTATCGGGGATCGCCGGGAAGCTGTCGGGGCAGGTGAGTGGCCTCGCGCTTGCTCTCGGCGCGGCCGGGCTGCTGGCGACCGGATTCGGGTTCAAGGTGGCCGCCGTCCCCTTCCACATGTGGACGCCCGACGCCTACCAGGGCGCGCCCACGTGCGTCACGGCCTTCATGTCCGCGGGGACCAAGGTCGCCGCGTTCGGAGCCTTCCTCCGTGTGTTCAATACAGCGTTCAGCCCCTTGATCTGGGACTGGCGTCCGTTCGTCTGGGGCGTGGCCGCGGTGACCATGGTCGTGGGAAGCATCCTGGCGATCGCCCAGACAGACGTGAAGCGGATGCTCGCCTACTCCTCCATCGCCCACGCGGGCTTCATCCTCGTGGGCGTCACAGCGGCGGACAAGGGGATCCAGGGAGCGATGTTCTATCTCGTCGCGTACGCCACGATGATCCTGGGGGCGTTCGCCGTGGTCATGCTGGTATCGGTGCGGGGCGAGCGCAACGTCTCCCTTGTCTCCTACGCGGGCCTGGCCAGACGAAGCCCGTTCCTCGCCGTGGCCATGGCCCTGTTCCTCCTCTCGCTCGCCGGGATCCCGCCCACGGCCGGCTTCATCGCCAAGGTGGCGGTATTCAGCGCGGCGGTCCAGGCCGGGTACTGGCCGCTCGTGCTGATCGCGGTGATCGCTTCGGTCATCGCGGCCTTCTTCTACATCCGGGTCATCGTCCTGATGTACATGCAGGAGCCCGCGGAGTCAGTGGAGCTGGAGCGAACGTCGGTGGCCCAGGTGAGCGTGGCGGTCCCCGCCGCTCTGACCCTTCTGTTCGGCGTGCTGCCCGGCCTGCTCTTCGGAGTGCTGAAGTCGGCTTCGGTGATCAGGTTCTGATGGCCGTCCTGTCCAGGGGGCCTACCGCTTCGCCGCTTGAGGCCCCCGAGCCCCCGCACTCGTGGATGCGATCTACCGGCCCAGGTAGCATCGACGACATGTCCAGGACGGAGCGCCGGTGACCAGGGCCGAGACCAGCGGCCTGGAGGTGCCGGATCCCACCTTGGAAGGTCAGATCCGGGCCCGGCTGAACGATGTCGAGGCCATGTTGGAGAAGGCCGTCCGCTCGGACACCGATGTCGTGACGGAGACGGCTTCCTACCTGGTGGCGGCGGGGGGGAAGCGGTTCCGTCCGATGCTCGTCCTGCTGTCCGGGCATTTCGGCGACCCCACCGACCCCCGCCTTGTCCAGGGAGCGACGGCGATCGAGGTCACACACCTGGCCACGCTGTACCACGACGACGTCATCGACGAGGCGGACACCCGGCGGGGGAGGCCTTCCGTCAACGCCCGGTGGGGGAACAACGTGGCGATCCTCACCGGAGATTTCCTGTTCGCCAGGGCCTCGGAGATCTCCTCGGAGCTGGGCACCGAGGTAACCAGGCTTCTGGCTCGGACGATCGCCACCGTGTGCGACGGGCAGATCCGCGAAGTGGAATCCTGGGGACGGATCGACCAGAGCGAGGATGCTTATCTGGAGGTCATCCGGCGCAAGACTGCAGCTCTTATCGCCACCTCTTGCCGGCTGGGCGGGATGCTCTCGGATGCCTCGGCCGAGACGATCGAGGTCCTGGACGACTTCGGGCTGGCCCTGGGCCTGGCCTTTCAGCTCTCCGACGACATCATGGACGTCATCTCCAGCGAGGAGGAGCTGCACAAGCAGCCGGGCCAGGACATGAAGCTCGGGGTGTACACGCTACCGGTCCTGTACGCCCTACAGGACGGTCGGGCCGGCCGGGAGCTCGCCTCCTTGCTGGCGGACGGCCCGCCTTCGGGAGACCGGCTCTCCCGAGCGCTGGAGATCGTGCGGGCCGACGGCTCTCTCGCCCGGGCCAGGGAGGCAGTTTCGCGGAGCGTCCGCCGGGCCCGGAAGCTGGCCGTAGGGCTGGCGTCCCGGCCGGCCCGGGATGCCCTGGTCCACATCGCGGAGTTCCTGGCCGTGCGCTGCGGGGCACCGAACTGACCGGGTCCGGACCGTTGAGGTGGGGGAAAGCCGGGTGGGCCTACTCTGCTTCGCCGGGTGGAGGCGCCGCTGACGGATCCGTGCTCTGGAACGCCCGGTTGATGGCGAAGAGGATGGCCTGCGTCCTGGTCTGAAGGCCCAGCTTCGACAGCATGTCCTCGATGTACTTGGAGACCGCTCGCTCGGGCATGGACAGGCGCTCCCCGATCTCCTTGTCCGTGAGCCCGTCGGCGACCAGGTTGAGAAGCCGGCGTTCCTGAGGCGAGAGGCTGGTGAACCGGTCGGGTGACACCTCGGGCTGGAGCTGTGCGTTCTCCGGGGCGCCTGCTCGAGGACCCGGTCCCCCTCCCTCGTTGGCTTCGCTCATCGGACTCGAGCCCTCGCATGCTCCTCGAACCAGCGAGCGCGAAATGAAAGGGATCGTGGCGCGTGCTGAGCGCCACGATCCCTCCTATCTCGGCCCGGGCCCCCGAGATGCTCTCACGGTTTCTTACCTGGGCCAGGGAAAACCAGCCATCCCCGCCGCCGCGGCCGCAGCCACAGCGAGCAGGGACAAGGCCGTCGTCCACGCTCGCTTCATGAGGAGCCCCTCCTTCTCTTCACCGCTTCCTCTCCTCGCCCGGCGATGGTACTGCCGATGTTAACTTCCAGTCAAGGTACTGTGTTAAACCTTGCCCGGGCACTGTACAATCCGTCGTGCATGGGACTGGCTGCCCGGATCCGTGACCTTCGCGTTCAGGCCGGACTCACCAAGACTGCCCTCGCCCGGCCTCGGTACACCGTGAGCTACGTCAGCCAGATCGAGTCGGGCCGTCGCACTCCTTCCGCCGAGGCCCTGGAGTTCTTCGCCGGCCAGCTCGGGGTGAGCCACCACTTCCTGGCCACGGGGATCCCGGAGGACATCGAGGAGCAGCTTCGCTACCGCATCGAGGAAGCCAGGACCGCGATCCGGGAGGGCCGAAGCGGCGACGCCCAGGGGCTGGCCGCCTCCGCGGCGGCCCAGGCCGAGGAGTACGGACTCTCGGGCCTGTCCCACCAGGGGAAAGTGGTCTCGGCGGAGGCGCTGGCCCAGCAGGGGAGGTTCCCGGAGGCCATCGATGTCTACGAGGAGGTCCTGGAGCGCGATCTGCCCGAGCGGGATCGAGCCCTTGCGGTGTCCGGCCTGGCCAAGGTCTATCGAACGGTCGGTGACCTGACGTACGCCGTTCAGATCGTCGAGACGTACCTCGAGCGGAGCGATCGGGGGCCTCTCGACCCCTCCCTCACCGCCGAACTGCAGTCGGTGCTCGTCTCGATCTACTTCGAGCGAGGAGATGTCACCCGGGCAGAGCGAGCCGCGCGGCGAGCCCTCGCCGCCGCTTCGCACGGAGGCTCGCTGGACCTGCGGGCCAAGGCCTACTGGTACGCCAGCCGGGTCCTGGCGGAGAACCGCAGATGGAGCGAGGCCCTCGACTACGCCACGAGGGCCACGGTCCTCATGGAGGAGTTGGAAGACCGTCACAACCTCGCCCGACTGCACAACGCCTACGCCTTCATCTGCCTCGAGGTCGATCCGCCCCGACTGCAGGACGCCAAGGAACATCTCGACCAGGCGGAGGCACTCCTGCCGGTCGAAACCGCCTCCAGCGAGCTGGCCTACATCCACGAGGAGCGAGGCAGGATCGCCATGCTCCTGGGGCAGGCCGAAGAGGCCCTGACGTGGGCCGAGCGCGGACTCGCCGAGTCGGGTGCGGACGAGCCGGAGACGGCCCGATGCCTCTACCTGAAGGGACGGGCCCTGTCCGTGCTAGGTCGCCGGGAGGAGGCTCGGGCTGCCATGAGGGAGGCCGCGTCGGCCTTCGCCGCGCAGGGGGCTCGGCAGCAGGAGGCCTCGTGCTGGAGAGAGCTCGCGGAGCTCGACGTCGCCGACGGCGACCTGGCCTCGGCCGTGAAGGCCTTCCGGTCGGGGTTGGAGGCTCTGGACCAGAGCCGCACCCGGGCCTGACGCCATAACGGTCCGCAGGAGCCGGAGCGAGCAGCCAGAACTCTCCACCCACTCGCCCTTGCTAGAATCCCGCTTGAGAAAACGTTCACAAGCTCGTCCCTGGGCGAGGAGCGCGTGGAGAGCTACTCCCAGTCGTACGGGATCGTCGTCGCCCTGCTGATCGCGGGGCTGGGGCTGGTGGCAACGGCTTTCGCTGCGGCCCGCCTGGTGGCCCCCCGCCGCCAACTGGCGGACAAGCTCACCACCTACGAGTGCGGGATCGACCCGGTGGGGGAGGGCTGGTCGCAGAGCCAGATCCGGTACTACATCTACGCCTTCCTGTTCGTGATCTTCGACGTGGAGAGCGTGTTCCTGTTCCCCTGGGCCACCATCTTCGAGCGCCTCGGCTACCAGGCGGTGGTGGAGATGGCCATCTTCGTGTTCATCCTGGCGCTGGGGCTGCTGTACGCGTATCGAAAGAAGGTGCTCCAGTGGGCGTGACCACCCTGGAAAGGCCAACCTCGTGAGCATCCTCGACCAGGTGGAGATGCCTCAGCCGGTCAAGTTCATCCTGAACTGGGGCCGGAAGTACTCGCTGTGGGTGATGAACTTCGGGCTGGCGTGCTGCGCCATCGAGCTCATCGCCACGTCCACCTCGAAGCACGACTTCATGCGCCTGGGAGTGATCCCGATCGCTCATGGGCCCCGTCAGGCCGACCTGATGGTGGTGGCGGGCACTCTCACCGACAAGATGGCCCCGGCGCTCAAGCGCGTGTACGAGCAGATGCCCGACCCGAAGTACGTCATCTCGTTCGGTTCCTGCTCGAACTGCGGGGGTCCGTACTGGGATTCCTATTCGGTGACGAAGGGTGTGGACCAGATCGTCCCCGTCGACGTGTACGTGCCCGGATGTCCCCCGCGCCCCGAGGCCCTGCTCCACGGGATCATCCGGCTGCAGGAGAAGATCCAGAAGGAAGACATCCGGGAGAAGTGGAGTGGCAGGCTCACGCAAGCGCCTCTCACCAGCTGACATCGCCGAGCGCCTTCGGGCCCAATTCGGAGACGAGGTCCTCTCTACAGAGGAAGTTCACGGCCATCCGGTGGCGACCGTTTCTCCAGCTCGCTACGCCGAGATCGCATCGTTCCTCAGGGACGAGCCGGAGCTGGACTTCGACTTCTTCGATTTCCTCACGGCTGTTGATTACCGGCCGAAAGACCGCGGTTTCGAAGTGACGACGCATCTCTACTCCACGCGCCTGAACCACCACGTGCGGCTGAAGGTGGAATGCGACGCGGAGGATCCTCGCTGCCCCTCCATCTCCCACGTCTGGCCGGGCGCGAACTGGTTCGAGCGAGAGGCATGGGAGCTGTTCGGCATCACGTTCGAGGGGCATCCCCATCTGGTCAAGCTGGTGCTGCCGGAGCAGTTCGAAGGGCATCCACTCCGCAAGGACTTCGCCCTGATGACCAGGGAGGCCAAGCCCTGGCCGGGGGCGGTCGAGGGCGAGGAGATCGAGGAGTGACCTTGCTGCTCCTGGTTCCCGGGCAGAGCTTCGTCAACAGCCTCATCCACAACTTCTGGGGGGCGCTCGTCATCAAGCTGGTGCTGGTATTGGGCTTCGTGCTAGTTGCGCCGATCGTGGTGATCTACGCAGAGCTGAAGATCATGGCCCACATGCAGCACCGGCTGGGGCCGATGTACGCCGGACGGTTCCACGGGGTCGGGCAGCCCATCGCCGACGGCATCAAGCTGATCCAGAAGGAGGACGTGGTTCCTCGGGCCGCCGACTCCTGGGTGTTCACCCTCGCCCCAGCCGTTGTGCTCGTTCCGTACATCGCGCTGTTCGTGGTGCTCCCTTTCAGTAACACGCTGTTCGCTGAGAACCTCGACATCGGGATCTTCTACGTGCTGGCCATCACGGCGGTGTCGGTCATCGGAGTGCTGATGGCGGGGTGGGCCAGCGCGAACAAGTTCTCGCTGATCGGGGCGCTGCGGGCGGCAGCCCAGCTGATCGCCTACGAGCTGCCGATGATCCTGGCCGCCGTTGCCGTGGTGATGCAGGCCGGAGGTTTGGTACGGAATCCCTTGTCGCTGGTTGGCATCACCGAGGCCCAGCAGCACTACTGGTTCGTGCTGACCCAGCCGGTCATGTTCCTGATCTTCTTGGTCGCCTCGCTCGCAGAGCTCACCCGGACTCCGTTCGACATGCCAATCGCCGAGTCCGAGATCATCTTCGGGGCCTACACCGAGTACACGGGCATGAAGTTCGGGCTGCTGATGCTCTCGGAGTACGCAGGGATCCTGGCGTTCTCGGGGATCGCCACGGTCTTGTTCCTCGGCGGGTACCAGCCGTTCCCGGGCCTGGGCTTCATTCCCGGCCCTTTCTGGATGATCGGCAAGCTGGGCCTGCTCGCGTTCCTCATCATCTGGCTTCGTGTAACGTACCCCCGTTTGCGTGAGGACCAGCTGCAGCGATTCTCCTGGGTGGTGCTCATCCCGATCGCGCTGGTGGACATCCTGGTCACCGGCGCCGTCAAGGTCCTGGTGAAGTAGATGTCCATCGGCCTCGAGCAGGAAGTCGGGACCGGCGCGGGCCGGCCTGCGCCGAAGCGGCGACGCCTTCCGGGCGCCGGCCTACTCAAGGGCCTGGGCGTGACGCTCAAGCACATGCTGCAGCGCTCCATCACCCAGGAGTATCCGGACGAGAAGCCGAACCTCCCACCTCGTACCCGAGGAGTCATCGCGCTCAAAGAAGCGAATTGCACGGTCTGCTGGAAGTGCTCCCGGGAGTGCCCCGACTGGTGCATCTACATCGAGGCCCACAAGGAGACGCACCCGCCGGCCTCGGGCGGCCGGGCGCGGGCGGTGAAGGTGCTCGACCGGTTCGCCATCGACTATGCCCTGTGCATGTACTGCGGCATCTGCGTGGAGGTCTGTCCCTTCGACGCGCTGTTCTGGGCCCCTGACTTCGAGTACGCCGAGTACGACATCCTGGAGATGACCCACGAGAAAGAGCGCCTCGAGGAGTGGACGTATCGAGTGCTCCCTCCGCCTCCGCTGGAAGAAGGGGCCGAACCGATGCCCACTCCCGAAGAGGTCCCCGTCCAGACCGGCGGAGGAGAGGCTGTCGCGGCGCGCCCGCCGTCGGCAGGCGAGACGTCTCGCCCTGGAGCGCAGCCCCCGGCGGAGATGGCCCCACCCCGGGCGGAGCCCGAACCGCCCACACCGCCACAACGGCCTGCCGCCGCCACCGCCGAAGCGCCCACCGCCACCGCCGAAGCGCCCGCCACCGGCGAGGCGCCACCCCCCGCCGCCGAAGCGCCCGCCGCGGTCGCGCCTGCTCGGCCCGCCGCCGAACGGCACGAGGTGGAGCCCGACCAGGAGACCTTGGACCGCGTGCTCGCGGAGGAGCTGGCCAAGGGAACCGACCGCCGGGTGGCGGAAGGCCGTGCCCGGGCGGCCGCGATTCGCGCTGCCCGCAGAAAGGCTGGAGGTTGAGCGCCCAGGAGTTCGCATTCGTCCTGGTGGCGGTGGTGGGCGGGATCGCCGCGCTCCGCCTGGTGACCAGCCGGAACGTGGTGCATGCCGCCCTGTACCTGGTTGTCACGCTGGCCATGGTGGGAGGGACCTACCTGCTGGTGGCCGCGGAGTTCCTGGCGTGGGTGCAGGTCCTGATCTATGTGGGCGCCATCGTGGTCCTGTTGCTGTTCAGCCTGATGCTGACGAAGGCCCCCATCGGACGCGAGACCCTCGACAACCAGCAGCGCGGCATTGCCGCCTTGGTGGGAGCGGGTGTCCTGGCCGGCCTGGTCTTCCTGATCCAGGACTACTTCGCGGGAAAGAAGATCGTCCTTCGGCCGGCCCGAACCGCCCAGGTGGGGACGGCGATCTTTCGGGACTTCGTCCTGCCCTTCGAAGTGGTCTCGGTGCTCCTGCTGGCAGCGCTGATCGGGGCGGTCGTCATCGCTCGGAAGGAGGAAGCACCCGAGGCCGGCCCCGAGCGCAGAGTGCCGCTCATCGGCAGGAGGGAGCGAGTTCACCGATGACGAGCCTGCTGGCCGCGACCGTCCGGCTCCCCTTCCTTCTGTTCTTCGGGGCATTCCTGTTCTCGTGCGGCGTCTACGGCGTCCTGGCCAGGCGCAACGCAGTCCTCGTCCTGATGTCGATCGAGCTGATGCTGAACGCCGTGAACGTCAACCTGGTGGCGTTCTCGGGGTATCTCAGACAGCTCACCGGGCAGGTATTCGCCCTCTTCGTCATCACCGTGGCCGCCGCGGAGATCGGGATCGGACTGGCGATCGTGATCCTGATCTATCGCAACCGTGAAACGATCAACGTGGACGAGATCAGCCTGCTGAAGTGGTGAACGTGGCCGGCGAGGGGGAGCGCCCGTGATCCGCTATGCCTGGCTGATCCCGTCGCTTCCCGCCGTCGCGTTCTTCCTCATCGTGTTCTTCGGCAAGAGGATGCCCAGACGGGGCCCGGAAATCGGCATCGCCGCCGTGTTCGGGAGCTTCGTGATCTCGCTGATCATCCTGTGGCACTTCGTGACGGGCGGGGAGCCGGCGACCAGCTCACTGACATTCCTCGACGCGGGCAGCTTCTTCAAGATCGAGGTCGGGCAGAACGTGGACGGCCTGGCCGCGGTGATGTTCGTGGTGGTGACGCTCGTCTCGCTCGTGGTTCAGATCTACTCCACGGCGTACATGGAGGGGGATCGGCGCTACACGTGGTACTTCGCGGCGCTGTCGCTGTTCACCGCCTCCATGCTGAACCTGGTCATCGCCGACAACCTGTTCCAGCTACTGGTCGGTTGGGAGCTGGTCGGCATCTGCTCCTACCTCTTGATCGGGCACTGGTGGGAGGAGAAGGAGAACTCCGACGCCGCCATCAAGGCGTTCATCACCACGAAGACAGGCGACATCCCCTTCATGTTCGGGATCTTCGTGCTGACCATCGCCGCCGGCACGGCCAACATCCCTGAGATCACGCACCTCGCGGAGACTCACCACATCGCCACCGGCACGCTCACGGTCGCTGCGCTGCTGTTGTTCGGTGGGGCCATCGGGAAGTCGGCGCAGTTTCCCCTCCACGTGTGGCTGCCCGACGCGATGGCCGGCCCGACCCCGGTGTCCGCGCTGATCCATGCAGCCACCATGGTCGCTGCGGGCGTGTATCTGGTGGGGCGGCTGTTCGCGGTATTCGCGGCATCTGGGCACGCCCTCGCCTTCGTCGGGACGATCGGCTCGATCACGATGCTGATCGCGGCGCTCCTGGCGATGATCCAGGATGACATCAAGCGCGTCCTGGCCTACTCGACCGTCTCGCAGCTCGCCTATATGGTGGCCGCGCTCGGCCTTGGCGAGGAGGGCTACACCCCGGGCCTGTTCCATCTGTTCACCCACGCCTTCTTCAAGGCGCTGCTGTTCCTGGGAGCCGGGTCGGTCATCCACGCGGTTCACTCCAACAACATGAGCGAGATGGGGGGCCTGCGGAAACCGATGCCGGTGACGTTCTGGACCTTCGTCATCGGTTCGGCGGCCCTTTCCGGCATCTTTCCCCTGGCAGGCTTCTGGTCGAAGGACGAGATCATCTCCGAGGCGTTCAAGACGGGGCACTATCCGATCTTCGTCGCGGCCCTGGCCACTGCCATCCTCACGGCGTTCTACATGACCAGGGCCGTGCTGCTGACGTTCTTCGGCGAGTACCGGGGCCACGGGGAGCACGCCGCCCATCCCCACGAGTCGCCACCGGCCATGACGATCCCCTTGGTGGTTCTGGCTGGGCTCTCCGTGGTGGCCGGCGTGGTGTTCGGGCCTACCGGCCTGTTCCACGACTGGGTCCACGTAGGGGCGGCGGCTCAGAAGCCGGTGGACTACGGGTTCGCCGCGGTCTCCATCCTGGGCGCCCTCGCCGGGATCGCGGTCGGATACCGCCTGTATGCGCGGTGGCGGGAGTGGGATCCCCTGCGCAGGCTGGGTCCCGGCTACGTGCTGCTCGAGAGGAAGTACTTCCTGGATGACCTGTACCTGAAAGGAGTGGTCCGGCCGGTCCAGTACCGGCTGGCCGCGGGGGTGTACTGGACGAACCAGAGGATCCTGGACGGAATGGTGAACGGGGCCGGCTGGCTGGCCCGCAAACTGGGGATCGGTGTCGATGTCATCGACCGGCGAGCCGTCGACGGCGCCGTCAACGGTGTGGGGTTCAGCACTCGCTGGTCGGGTGGACTCCTCAAGTATGCGCAGTCGGGCAACGTTCAGCGGTACGCGGTTGCCCTGTTCGGCGGGGTCATCCTCCTTGCGATAGGCATCACAGTCTTCAGGTAGAGGAGAGCGAATGAGTGGTTGGGATCAGTGGGCGGTCACCCTCGCGGTGTTCCTGCCGACCGTGGGTGCCCTGGTCATTGCGGTCATCCCGGGAACGATGGACCGGCTGATCCGAGGGCTGGGAATTCTCTTCTCCGGCGCAGCGCTGGTCGTCGGCATCGTCATGCTGTTCGGCTTCAACTACGGGGCCCACGACGGCTTGCAGTTCGAGCAGAACGTCTCCTGGATCTCGACGATCAGTGCCCGCTACCACGTGGGCGTGGATGGGATCAGCCTCCCGCTGTTCGAACTGACCCTGCTGCTGTCGTTCCTGTGCGCGGTGTACACGTGGCGAATCCTCCCCGCCCCCGGCCGCCCCAAGGCCTTTCTGGCCCTGATGCTCCTCCTGGAGACCGGCATGGCAGGGACCTTCATCGCCTTCGACCTGGTGCTGTTCTTCATCTTCTGGGAGCTGGTGCTGGTCCCGATGTACTTCCTCATCGGGATCTGGGGTTCGGCCAATCGGGAATATGCGGCCATCAAGTTCTTCCTGTACACGCTGTTCGGGAGCGTGTTCATGCTGCTGGGGTTCCTGGCCATGTTCTTCAAGTCGCAGCCGCATACCTTCGACATCGTCCAGCTCCAGCGGTTCGCGGCCACGGCCGGGTT
>DASXTW010000043.1:0-8760 GCA_036505215.1 Actinomycetota bacterium
GTGATCGTGCGCGACACGGATGACCCGGCGTTCCTGTGCTACGCATGGCGTCGCCGTCATGCGTTGCGGGGTGGCTCGGGAGCTCACCTGGCGTTCGCGAGGAAGGCGGCCAGCGCGACGGTGTCGAAGTGGAACATCCGCGCGGGCAAGCCTCCCATCGACGACCTGGTACAGGCCGAGCACCGGGCCGTCGAAGCGCTCGCCGGCGGGGGTGCAGCCGGTGCCTGGTCAGGGCCCCGGCAAAGTGCCGGAGTGTCGGTTTCATGGGCTTGTGGTGCCCAGGAAGTGCGAGAGCCCCAGCAGTGCTCGGAAGGACCATGCGGCTCGCCGAGCGTCTCGGCCCCACCCCGCTCCGTTCGAGATCATGAAGGTGGTCGTTGACGCGAGCAACCCACCTGTATTGCGTGGGTCGCCGCCGGCGCTCGGCCGATCCGACTCGACCTGTTCGACTGGGATGCTGCGATCGCCGCGGCCCGGGACGTCGACGCTGTCGTCAACGTGGCGACCAGGATCCCTTCGCCACCGGCGGCGATCGGTAAACGACAACAGGGCACCGGGTCCGTCGCCGCCCGATCCTGCGGCACGACGGCGCCGTCGCGAGCGTCATCTCCGTCTGCGGCCCCATCGAGCGCTCCTGCGACGAGGTGGGAGCCTGCGCCGGCCACGTGCTCGACGTCACCGGGTCGCGCAGCGCGAAGCTCGGCCGCCGAGCCTGAGGAAGTCCCGCTCGGCGTCTGTCGGCGCCAGGGTGGCGGCACGCTGGTAGGCGGCCGCGGCCTCGCTGTCGCGGCCCAGCCGCCGGAGCAGATCGGCTCGGGTGGCGTGGAACGGGTGGTAGTTGTCCAGGTCCAGCTCGTCCACCAGCGCCAGCGCGGCAGCGGGGCCTTGGACCTCGCCGACGGCGACGGCGCGGTTGAGCGCCACCACCGGGGTGGGAGCGACCGCGAGCAAGTGGTCGTACAGGGCGACGATCTGCGACCAGTCGGTCTGCTCGATTGTCGGGGCGTCCGCATGCACGGCGTTGATGGCCGCCTGGAGCTGATACGCGCCGGGTTGGTTGCGGCGAAGGCAGCGGCGGACGATCGCCTGACCCTCCTCGATCAAGGCCCGATCCCATCGTCCGCGGTCCTGCTCGCCCAGCAGCACGAGGGAGCCGTCGGGCCGCGTTCGCGACGAGCGACGGGACTCGGTGAGGAGCAACAGCGCCAGCAGGCCGGCCACCTCTGGCTCGTCGGGCATGAGCGTCGCCAGGATCCGAGCCAGCCGGATCGCCTCCGAGCAGAGACCCGGTTCGGCTGGGCGGGTCAGCCCGGCGTTGTAGACGAGGTAGACGACGGCCAGCACCGGGCGGAGGCGGTCGGGCAGCTCGTGATCTGCCGGCACGCGGTAAGGGATTCGGGCGGCCTTGATCTTGCGCTTGGCCCGCACCAGACGAGCAGCCATCGTCGGCTCGGCCACCAGGAAGGATCGTGCGACCTCCCTGGTCGACAGTCCGCCGAGCAGGCGGAGGGTGAGCGCTACCTGCGCTTCCATGGACAGTGCCGGGTGGCAGCAGATGAAGATGAGCCGAAGCCGGTCGTCCTGCATTGGGCCCACCTTCTCGGGCATGCCGGGATCGTCGTTGCCGGGCGAGAGCACCGCCACCTCGCTGAGAAGTTCCCGGCCACGCGACTCGCGGCGCAGGCGGTCGATGGCACGGTTGCGGGCGGTCGTCGTGATCCAGCCACCTGGGTTGGGGGGCAGGCCGTCACCTGGCCACGTGCGCAGGGCGACGGCGAACGCCTCCTGCACCGCATCCTCGGCGACGTCGATGTCACCGAAGATGCGGATCAGGGCAGCCACCGATCGGCCGGACTCCTCGCGGAAGATCCGGCCGACCTCGGCAGTGTCGAGCTTGGGTACGGCGTCGACGTCGCGCACGCCGTCAGGCCTCGGATGCCCGGAACGGACGGACCTCGATGGGCTTCCCGACGGCGGCAGTGGTCTTCGACGCCCAGGCGAGCGCGGCGTCGAGGTCCTCGGCCTCGATGATGTAGAACCCGCCGAGGTGTTCCTTCGACTCCGCGAAGGGGCCGTCGGAGGCCAGCACCTCGCCGCCCGACATGCGCACGACGGTGGCCGTGTCGGGCTCGTGCAGAGCGCCGCCGAAGACCCAGGCGCCCGCCGACTTGATCTCCTCGTTGAGGGCCTGGATCTGCTTCCAGGACTGCTGCGCCTCTTCGTCGGTCATCGGATCGCCGACCTCGCCCTCGACGCTGTGGACGGACAACAGGTACTGCGTCATGATGGGCCTCCTCGTGATGGGCGGGCACTTCCCGCCTCTCACCTCAGCTACGAACGGGCCTCGCCCAGATCGACAGGTCTACCCAGAAAGATGCTGAACGGTCAACCACGATCGGCTTGATGTGTCTCCGGGAGCCGGCCCCGGAGGGCGGGAGTCGCTCCCTCGCCAGCGGTCATCCCGCCGGCAAGGATCTCGCTCCCGGGGGCGATGGCCGGTCTCAGACCTCGGAATCAGGACAGCGGCTGAACGGGCCCTTCGCGCTGGTCATGATCGTCTCAATCAGCTGGTGCCGGCGAACCAGGCGTCGACACGGTCACGGGCGACAAAGTAGCCGGTGGGGAACACGCCCGGCGGCTCGGGGGCGGGGTCTGTTCCGTTCTCCACCGTCCCGGGCGAGCCCTCCGGGACTAGGAAGGCGAACTTCTGTACGCCTGCCCGCTTGTACATCGGGATCACGTGCTCGTCCCGCCAGGGTCCGACCTGCGGGCCGGGCCGGAAGGCGAACCTAGTCACGTCAATCAGGACGTTGCGAGCCCGCCGATCCTCGGCATGGCGGCCGAAGCGCTCCAGCGCATCCATAAACTGCTGGTCGGTGAGGTCTGCACTGGCCTCGGTCCAGGCCAGTTCCAGGATTCCACGCTCGTCATCGTATGTGACGGTTTCGAATTCGTCCCGCTCGAGCTCCATCGCGTGCCCCTATCTGTCGCCGTCATCCGAGTTGATGAGCAGCAAGGTGCTTTACCGGTGACACTCCTTCTGAGACGGTGCTGGCCTTCCTACGACGAACGGGGAGCGGTCAAATCGACGGCTGGGTGCGGTGCCTCCGATCATGCCGCCACGGCTTCAGGGGTCTCGATCTGGGACGAGCGAGCCCTCAAAGGATCTGCGAGATCGCGAATCTCCGTGACTCGTTTTGCATGTCCGCCTTCCGGGGCCTTGGTGTCAGGTCCTCCCCCAAAGCCTACCTCTCGCTGCGCGCCCCTCGGGCCGACGACCCGACGCGGTGCGGATCGGAGTAGCTCAGTTACTTCGACCCACGAGGGCGTGGCGATGCCCGAGATAAGCGAGTTCGAAGTGCACAGCTACGTTCAGCCCTGAGCTCGCTGCCGCCAGATGGTCCGCCGAGTAGGCGTGACCGAGTCTCGAACGATCCCTCCCCGGGTGGTCGGGCAATCGACCCCGTAGCGCCCCTGGGTGCGCCGATGCGATGATCCGGGCAATGGCCAACTTGGCGACCCCACAACGCCCGTCCGCAGGATGGGAAGCGCTCCGCGCTGCCGAATGGGAACAAGCGAGAGCCGCCTTCGAGGCGGAGCTGGCGAGCAATGAGACCGCAGAAGCGCTGGACGGCCTGGCCCAAGCCCGGTGGTGGCTGTCCGACATCCCCGGTGCCATCGAGGCCTGGGAGATGGCGTACATGACCCACCGTCGGGATGGTTTGGACGAGCCGGCAGCGCACGTGGCCGTCCTCCTTTCCCGCGAGCACGCCGAGGCGTTGGGGAATCACGCGCTGGCCAACGGCTGGCTGGCAAGAGCGAGGGACCTTCTGGAGGGATCGCCCGACTCGGCCGAGTGGGGGTGGGTGGCGCTCGTGGAGTCCGAGCGGGCCGTCGACCCGGCCGTCGCGCAGGCCCATGCTGAGCGCGCCCTGGGGGTGGCCCGACGGACTCGGGACCCCGACCTGGAGCTCGCCGCGCTCGGCAGAGCCGGACTCGCCGAGATCGCCCTCGGCCGGCTCGAGGAGGGCATGACCAGGTTCGACGAAGGGATGGCGGCCAGTGCCGCCGGCGAGTCGAGCGACCTGCGGACGATTGGAGACCTGTACTGCGCGGCTGTGCTGGCCTCCGAGATCACCCTCGACACCAGCCGGTTCGAGCAGTGGACGGCCGTGGTCATGGGATTCATGGAGCGGACGGGCCACCCCGACCTGCTCACATTCTGCGGGACGTGCTGTGCGGAGGTCCTCCGAGCGGAGGGCCAGTGGGAGGAGGGGGAAGGATGGCTCACGCGGACGTTGAGCCGGCTGGAACAGAGCGGACAGAAGGCCCGGTGCGTCCACCCGGCTACCCGATTGGCGTCGTTCCGCATCTCCCAGGGCCGGCTTGAAGAGGCCGAAGTCCTCCTGCGTGGCTACGAGGATCTCCCGGAGGCCGTCCAGGCGATGGTCGCCCTGCACTCAGCCCGGGGGCAGACCGCCCTCGCCGCCGCTCGGCTCCATCGCCGGCTGAACGAGATCGGGCGGGACAACCTGGTGGCCGTCCCGCTCCTCGCCCAGCTCGTCGAGGTGCAGCTGGCTCAGCCTGACCACGTAGGGGCCGCCGAGGCCGCCGACGCCCTGGCCGCGATCGCCAGCCGCTCCGGGCAGGCACGGGCTGAAGCCGAGGCGGAGCTGGCCTTCGGATCGGTCCGGGCAGCGGTCGACGATCCGGCCGCCGCCCGCGAGCACCTCGACCGGAGCCTGGGGCTGTTCGTCCGCCTCCGCATGCCTCACGCCGTAGCTCGAGCACACCTCGCGATGGCCCAGGCGATCGCTGGGACCGACCGGGACACCGCCGTGGAGGAGGCCCGCCAGGCCCTCCGCACCTTCGAGGACCTGGGGGCGACCCGCGATGCCGACCGGGCGGCCGCCTTCCTCCGCTCCATCGGGGTGGCCGGCCGGACCGGCCCGAAGCTCCTGGGGGACCTCAGCAAGCGCGAGGTCGAGGTCCTCCGTCTGCTGGGCGAGGGGATGACGAACGCCGAGATCGCCGCCCGCCTGTACATCAGTACGAAAACCGTGGCCACCCACGTCGGGAATCTCTTCGCCAAGCTCCAGCTCCGCAACCGGGCGGAGGCCGCCGCCTTCGCTAGTCGACATCTGCCGGCGGACGCGGCCGCACCGTAGAAGCCGAAGGTCCCCGCTTTTTCAGGCTCGGAATCAGTAGTTCTTCCGATCCTTCCTCCGTCCCGCTCTGCCACGCTCCGCTCCGGCAAGACCAAGAGGAGGCGAGACCATGGCCAAGACACAATTGGAGGGGGGCGGACGCCCAACGACGTGGCGGAACCCGGTCCTTCGATTCGAGGAGAGCTGTCGGGCCTCGGCCGACGCGGTCTACGACCTGTTGGAGGACCTCCAGAGCCATCTGGAATGGGCCGGCCAGCGCCAGCTCGAGACGACCAGGCTGCTCACACTGGAGGCTCCGGCCGGTCCGGCCGGCGTGGGGACCGAGTTCTTCACCACCGGCTCGGACGGCAAGGTCGCCCGGTGGACGGACCGATCGGTGGTCACCGAGGCCACACGCCCGGAGGTGTTCGAGTTCGTGACGGAGGGCCGACGGGAGGGGAAACCCGGAAGCCGGCCCTGGCTGTCGACCGCGGTCCACCGGTACGAGATCGCTGCGGACTCCAGCGGGTGCCGGGTGACCTACACGGAGGAGCTCACCCGTCTGGCGGGGGCGCCGAGGATCCTCCTCGCCCCGGGCATCAGTCGGATCTTGTTCCGGATCAGCGCCAAGTACATGCGGCGCGGCTTCGATGGCCTCCTGGCCCTGGCAGAGGAGCGATCGGGAACCCGGTGAACGCGGCCGACGGTGACAGGCGAAGCACGCCTCGAGGACGAAGCGAGATGGAGACGAGCAAGAACCTCACAGAAGCGATCGCAGCGGAGGGCACCATGCCGGTGGAGGGGACCGAGCTGTACTACCGATCCGTTGGGTCGGGGACGCCGCCCGTTATCACGGTGCACGGAGGACCGGGCCTGGGCCACTACTACCTGCGCCCAGGGATGGACGCCCTGGCGGATCGGTTCCGGGTCGTCTACTACGACCAGCGGGGGAGCGGCCGGTCCGAGCTCGGTGACCCCGACCGCGTCACGCTCGCGGGGGGCATCGACGACCTGAAGGCTCTCATCGAGGGGCTCGGGATCGAGCGGGCCAACCTCGTCGGACACTCGTTCGGGGCGGACCTCATCGCGCTGTTCGCCTCCCGGCACCCCGACCGGGTGGCGTCCCTGGTGCTGGCCAACCCCGGGCCGCCCTTCGATCCGGATCAGCAGAGCGTCCTGTGGGCCGAGATGGCTCGGCGCAGGACCCCGGAAGACCTGGCGGAGTGGGAGCGGATCCAGGGATCGGAGGGTTTCGCGGCCAGGGATCCAGCCGTGCTGGAGGCCCACGTTCGCATGATGTACATGCCGTTCTTTTCCGATCGGGCCCTGGCGTCGACGGTCTCGTACGGCTTCACAGCCGTCACTGCTGCCAACTTCCCCGAGGCCGGGGAGAGGACCTATCGGGACCTCGATCCACCGGCGGCCATCGCCGGGCTGAAGGCGATCGAGTGCCCCACACTCGTGGTCCGCGCCGAACTGGATCCGATCCCGGAGGCGTTCTCGCGACAGGTGGCCGATGCCATCCCTGGGGCGCGGTACTCCTTCATCAGGGGGGCGAACCACTTCACGTACCTCGAGGCTCCGAAGCCGTTCTTCGCGGCAGTTGGCGACTTCCTGTCGGAGGAGGCCCGCTGAGGAGAGCACCGGTACGGAGCCGGACGGGAATCGAACCCGCCTGCCAGCTCTCGCCGGCACGCTGTGAACTCGATTCGGCTCGAAGACTTGTCCGGCGGTTCACGAAGACTTGTCCGGCCATCAACTCCCTTTGCGATCGCCCTCACCACTACACCACCACTCACCTGACACAGAATGAGCTCCGTCCTCCTCAGGTTCGCGACGCCTGGAACAATCTGGCCGGCTTGAGCAACCCTTTGAGTTCCACCTGACCCACTTCCCGGAAGGCAACACCCGGCGGGGCCGGGGACTCGGCCACGATCTCGTCGACCAGGACCTGCCCTCCGCGCGCGTACGCGGAGATCCGGGCCGCGGAGTTGACGGTGCGCCCGAAGTAGTCCCCGCCCTGGACCACCACCGGTCCAGCAGCCACCCCGACATGTGCCGGGGGAAGTCCCGCCCGAGGTGCGTCCTCGACCATATCCAAGGCGGCAGCCACCGCACCCGCAGGATCTCGGAAGTAGGACATAACGCCGTCGCCCAGCCACTTCACCGGCTGCCCTCGATGCTCACGCGTCCGCCGATCGACCACTCCCGCAAGCGTCTCGGCCAGGCGTGCGCCCTCCCGGTCCCCTAGTTCCTCGGTCAGGCGCGTGTACCCCTCGAGGTCCAAGAAACACATCGCCGCCGGCGTCTTTGCTCTCCGGTACAGACCCGACTCCTCCAGTGCCGACTCGATGTGTCCCACCTGATGCTCGATCGTGGCCAGCTCCTGGTGCCTGCGGTACGCGGCCACAAACGCGGGCTCCACGGGCTCTGAGTAGCGATCCGAAAGACCGGCGGCCCGCGACATCGTCTCGCCCTGTGACAGCCCGGAGCTCAGCAGGGGCATCTCGAACTTGTTGTGGTAGAGCTCCGTCTCCGCGCTGGCGATCCGTCTGAGCGACTCCGACCAGACGCGTCCCCATCGGACGATGGCCGCCTCGTCAACAAGACCGCCGCTTAGCGGGGGCCCGACGAGGCGCACAAGCTCCAGCTCGTCCTCGCGCAGCGTGTCGTGTGGCCCCCTCCCCGGGTATCCGAAAGCCTCCAGGCTGCGACCGAGCACATCCGGAGCGACGCCGGCATCCCGAGCAGCATCGACCAGCGTGATGGCCGAAAGGGGGGCGAATCGTCGGAACCAGAACGCCTCGAGGAACGAGAACGAGAGGCGACCCGCCGCGATGGAGGCGCCGATGTCCTTCATCGGCAGACCGCCCTCCTCGCAGGCCCATGCCAGGTGGACCACCTGGACGTCCGCGGGCCGGAACGATGAGCTGCTCCCTTGTGGCGAGAGAATCCCCAGCTCGACCATCCGCTCGATCTCGCGTTCCGAGACGCCGGCTCTGGCTGCTAGCTCTGCCGCGGACAGCTCGTCCATGCCTCGATCCTACGCGGGGAGCGTTCCTGGGACGCCCAGCCCTCGGCGTGGGGTGTCCCTCGCGTACAAGCGGCGACGCGGACTAATCCACGAACGGCCCGTTGAACACGGGCACCTCCCCGTACGGCTGCCCTGCCATGAGCAGGAACCGAGTGCCCGGAGCAGCGTCCGTGACCGTGAACGCATCTCCGGGACCCAGCAGAACGAGTTGGGGAGGCCTGGCCCGGCGCAGGTTCCCCCCGAAGGCGCCTTCGCCCTCCAGCACGTAGGCGAAGCCCTGGAACCCGGACGGCACCCGCGTCGTGACCCGCCCGCCCTCGGGCAACTCGATGTCGAGGATCAGGGCCGGCGTCCCCAGGTGCACGGGAGAACCCTCGCCGACCAGGACCCGAAGGATCGCGTCGCCTTCGTGGCGCACCGGGATCTGGTCCGGCCGCAGCACCTGGGCGCTCGGTTCGACCTGCTTGTCCTTCCGAGCCAGGTTGACCCAGAACAAGACGCCGCGGAACTCGGTGTCGCCCAGGCCCTCCTTGATCTCGTCCTCCCCGATAGCCTCGGCATGCCACGCACCTCGCCCCG
>DASXTW010000044.1:0-3706 GCA_036505215.1 Actinomycetota bacterium
AGGACCGTGAGGAACTCGATCGTCGGCCGGAGACGGGGCAGCTTCAGGTGCACCCAGTACGCCGTGGGGACGAGCAGGACGATGCTGATCACCACCGTGATGATCGCCAGCTTGAACGAGAACGCGAGGCTGGCCCGGAACTGAGGATCCCGAAGGATCTTCGTGTAGGCGTCGAACCCGTACGTCGTCCGCCCCGTCTTGAGGCTGAATTGGGCGGTGGCCACGAGCGGCACGACGAAGTACAGCGTGCCCAGGACCAGCCACAGCACGCTCCAAAGTGCCATGTGCTGGCGGGCACCGCGGGCCACGCTCACCTCTCCCACCTGGCCGCTCGCCGTTGCAGGATCGAGTACAGCCCCATCGACACGGTGAGCACGACCACCATCCCCAGGGCGAGGGCGTCACCGTAGTGGGGGTCGGAGAACACGTTGCCGATCTTGGTCTGGGCGATCAGGACGGGGACCAGGTTGATCTGCCCCGATGTAAGGGCGTAGGCAGTGGCGAAGGCGCCGAACGCGCTCCCGAACAGGATGACCGTCGCGCCCAGGAGCGACGGCATGAGGATCGGCAGGGCAACCCGTCGCCAGTACTGGCGCCGGGTTGCGCCCAGGCTCGAGGCCGCCTCTCCCCACTCCCGCTTGATGCCGTCGAGGGCCGGAACGATGAGCAGGATCATGAGGGGGATCTGGAAGTACAGGTACACGATGGAGAGCCCGACGAACGAATACAGGGAGAACCCCGCATCATAGATGTCGATCCCGAGCGAGTCCTTCAGGAAGCCCGTGATGACGCCGGTGAACCCGATCGTGGCGATGAAGGCGAAGGCGAGCGGGACGCCGGCGAAGTTCGCGGCCACGCCGGAGAACGTGGTGAGCGCGGGACGGATGAAGCGCGGCGAGCCCTCGGACACCGCCGCATAGGCCATCAACAGGCCGAACAAGCCACCCAGGACCGCCGTCAGGAGGCTGAGCCGGATGCTCGTCCAGTAGGCGTCGAGCGACGCGTGCTGGAACAGGCTCTTGACCAGGGAAAGGGTGAACCGGCCGCTCTCGTTCTGGAAGGCGCCGACCACCAGGGAGGCCGACGGGTACAACAGGAACACGGTGGCGTAGAGGAGGAACGGGGCCACCCCCAGCCACACCAGCCATCGCCGGGACCGCCCGGCGGAGGGAGGCGGCGGAGCTCGCTTCGCCAGCTCCGCCGCCGGCCCAGCCTGCGTCGTCCTCGCTATGCGCCCACCACCTTCGAGGCCCATTGCTGCTGGATGACCTTGGTGGCCTTGTCCGTCTGGGCGGCGTTGGGGAACTGGATGTTCGCGTACTGCTCGGCCGGCGGCAGCGCGTCGAGTAGCTCCTGCGGGATCACGCCGCGATCGGACAGGTCTTGGAACCGGACGGGGTGCGAGTACCCCTTCAGCCACAGGAGCTGACCCTCGTCGGAGTAGCAGAACTCCTGCCACAGCCTGGCGGCGAACGGATGCGGCGCCGTGCCGTTGATGGCCTGGCAGTAATAGTTGCCGAACTCGCCATCCGTCGGAACGCCGACCTTCCACGTGACCTGCGTGGCGAACTCACCGGTGTACGCGAGCTGCAGGTAGTCCCAGTCGATGGTCACCGGCGTCTCCCCCTGGGCGACACTTCCGGGGGTGACGTCGATCGGGATGTAGTTGCCGATCTTCTTCAGCTCGGCGAAGAAGTCGATCCCCGGCGTGATGTCGTCGAGCGACCCGCCGTTCGCAAGCGACGCGGCATAGACGCCGGCGAACGCGGAGCCGGACGTCCGCGGGTCGCCGTTCATGGCCACCTTGCCCTTCAGCGACGGATCCTTGAGATCCTGCCAGCTCGTCGGCACGGCGGACACGACGTCGAGGTTCGCCCCGAAGGCCACCGCGCCCCAGTAATCGCCGACCCAATTGCCGTCCGGGTCCTTGAGGCTGTCCGGGATGGTGTCCCACGTGGAGACCTTGTACGGCGCGAACAGGCTCTCGTCCTTGCCCTGGGCCGCGAAGGCGGGACTGACATCGAGCACGTCGGGGGCCCGGTCCTGCCCCTTGAGCGACTTCACGGCCTCGAGCTCCTCCGAAGAGCTCGCGTTCGGCGTGGCGTTCGTGAGCTTCAGCCCGTACTTGCTCTGGAACGCCTGCATGATCTCGCCGTAGTTGGCCCAGTCCGGTGGGAGGGCGATCGTGTTGATCGCGCCCTCGTCCTTGGCCGCGGCCACCAGGTCGTTCAGGGCGACGGCCGAACCGTCGGAGGGAGGACTCGAGAGCCCCCCGCCGCCCTCCTCGCCGCCATTCCCACCGCAGGCCGCGAGGATCGGCCCGATCGCGAGCGCTCCGGCCGCACCGGCTCCCCGGACCAGGAGGTCCCGTCGGGTGAGCCGGCGATCGTCCGGGACGCCACGCACGGGACGTTCTCGGTCAGTTGCCATCCGTAGCCCCCTTCCCCGGTCCGCCGAATCGGGGTCGACGGAACCAAGCCAGATGTCCGACCGTTTATACATCCAGCTCGCCTCGAAGCGCGAGGCAAGTGGAACCCAGGGGGTCTCAGCCGCGGAGGGCGGTGAGGAACTCGTCCAACGACGGGCCGACCCGGTACGAGGGCTCCACGATCCCCTCGAGGGCGGACACGGTCTTGTAGCCGTTGCCGGTGATCAACGCCACGGTCTCCTCGTCCGGGCCGATCGCGCCGGACTCCCGGAGACGCTTCAACACAGCCACGGTCACCCCGCCGGCGGTCTCCGTGAACACTCCCTCGGTCTCGGCCAGGAGCCGGACCCCCGCCACGACCTCCTCCTCGGGACAGGCCTCGACCGTCCCGCCCGTATCCCTGGCCGTCCGGATGGCGAACCACCCGTCGGCCGGGTTCCCGATGGCCAATGACTTCGCGATGGTGTTCGGCTTCACCGGACGGACCTCGGTCGCGCCGGAGCGGAACGCCTCGGCCACCGGCGCGCACCCCTCGGCCTGGGCGCCGGAGATCCGATACGGCCGGTCCTCCACGGCGGCGATACCCACGAGCTCGCGGAAGGCCCGGTGGACCTTGGTCATGAGCGCACCCGATGCCACCGGCACCACCACGTGGTCCGGGAGCCGCCACCCGAGTTGCTCGGCGACCTCGAAGCCCAATGACTTCGATCCCTCCGCGTAATACGGGCGCAAGTTGACGTTGATGAACGCCCAGGGAAGGGCCTCGGCCACCTCGGTGCACAGCCGATTCACGTCGTCGTAGTTCCCCTTCACGGCCACGACCTTCGCGCCATAGGCCTCGGTGGCCAGGATCTTGGGCGGCTCCAGGTCCTCGGGGACGAACACGAACGCAGGGATGCCCGCCTTCGCCGCATGGGCCGCGGTGGCATTGGCCAGGTTTCCGGTGGAGGCGCACGAGACCGCCTCGAACCCGAAGGCCCCGGCCATGGTGATGGCCACCGAGACCACGCGGTCCTTGAACGAGTTCGACGGGTTCACCGAGTCGTCCTTGATCCACAGTCGCTCGATGCCCAGCCGCTCCCCCAGCCGGTCCGCCCGGCGGAGCGGGGTGAAGCCCGCGCCGAGGTCGACCCGGTCGATACCCGGTCCGCCGGGCAACAGACCCTCGTATCGCCACAGCGTGGCCGGCCCCGCCTCGACGTGCTTTCGGAAGTCCACCCCGTCCAGGGTCTCCAGGTCGTACGCCGGCTCGAGCGGGCCGAAGCATTCCTCACAGAT
>DASXTW010000045.1:0-6813 GCA_036505215.1 Actinomycetota bacterium
CCGAGCACGATCAGGGAGAGGAATAACCCACACGCCGCGGCCATCAGCGAGTCGTAGACGTACTGGTTGATCGATCCCTTGTCGAAGGCCGCTGCCGTCAGGCCCGCGAGCGCCAGGAAGCCGACGGCGGTGATCGGCCACCAGCCTCGTGGAAGCCGGATCCGACCGTCCTCCACGTGAACGGTGAGGACGGCGAGCAGCATCCCGTACGCGAAGAGATCGCCCTGGACCCAGAAGCTTCGCTCCAGGACCGAGTGCCAGTCGTTGACCCACCCGAGCCCGGGGCCCCACCCGGGAACGACGGTGGAGGCAACCAGCTTCCCCGAGATGCCGACGAGGAGCATGGCGACCGGGGGAAGGAGCGCGAGCCGTTGCCGCCGCGACTCGTTCGCGGCCCTTCGGGCAAGCGCGAAGGCCATCAGCACCAAGATGGGAAGAGCGAGGTAGAAGACCGCCTCGATGGCGAGGGACCAGGCAGGCCCGATGCCGGTGAGGATGGTTCCGGGGTCGTAGTTCTGCACGAGGAGGGCGTCTCGCACCAACAGGCCGGGTCGCGCGGCGAGCGATCCGCGCTGAAGGTCGAAGTGGACGATGGTGGCTCCCATGACCACGCCGGTGATCAAGAGGATGACCCAGTACGCGGGCAGGATCCGAAGGGCTCGGTTACGCAGGTACGCGGCCAGATCCGGGCGGGGACGCGCCCTGAGCAGCGCGGCGGCGAAGGGCCGATACAACAGGAACCCCGAGAGAGTGAAGAAGAGCGTCACGCCCAGCGGCAGGTGCGGCATGAGGCGCCCGAAGGGCCCCAGGGCGACCGGCCCGCTCTCGCTGCCGTACCGCCACACGTGGTACACGACGATGCTGCCGGCCGCCAGCGCACGCGCCCCCTCGATGTGGGGCAGCCTCGATCCCGTCGTGGGAGAGACCCGCCAGTGCGCCACCGGGCGAGGATACCTGCCGAGGTTCATTCGGGCCAAACCCCCCGCCCAGAACTGATGACGCATAAAAATACTTCAAATGGCGTAGGGCTATTTGGTAGATGCGCCTGGTAGCATCCGAGGTCCGGTGAACCGGTCACCGGAGAAGCGGAGGGACGTCCTATGGTGTACGAAACACCGGTCGTCACGGACCTGGGGTCAATCGCGGACCACACGTTCACGACGCCGCACGGTACGACGAAGGGTTGCACGGTCAACTGCCACCAGGACAACTTCGGTGAGCAGTCGGCCCTCGCCGCGACCCCGTAGGGGTCCGGGTTCGGCCACCCTGCAGAACGTAGGACGGCCGTACCGAAAGGTACGGCCGTCCGTTCTTTTCCCAATGCGTTCCTGGAACAACCGGTTCGCCCCGGGGCATCCCTCCTAGACTCTCGTCCTGCGGATGGGATCGATCTCGGTAGCGTTGTCTCGGCCCGGAGTCCCCGACGAGGCGGTCGTCGAGGAGATGATCCGGGCTGCGCCTCACCGAGGCAGCCGGACCAAGACGATCCAGCACGGCTCCGTCTCGCTTGGGGTTGCGGCTTCCGAGGACCACGACGACGGTCATCTGGGCGTCGACGGCGACGTCGCCGTTGTGCTGGCGGGCTCGGTCGACAACGTCGCGGAGCTCGCACGTGAGGCCGGGCAAGCGGGCCAGGCACCCCAGTCTCTGGACCCAGCCGACATCCTGATTGCCGCGTATCGGGCGTTCGGCCTCGATCTCCCCGCTCGGCTTCGGGGCGTCTTCGGGGGCGTCGTGAGCGATCGTGATCGCATCATGGCCTTCCGCGATCATCTGGGGTTCGGGCCCGTGTTCTTCGGCAGAGACGCTCGGGGGGTGCGGGTAGCATCGGAGGCCAAGCAGGTCGTCGCCGGTGCCGGGGTGGCCGAGGAGCCGGATCTCGACGTTTGCGAGGAGATTTATTTCCAGACCTACGACGAGCACACCCCGAGCGCGCTGCGGGGCGTGGAGCGACTGCCCAAGGCATCGGTTCTCCTCGCGGACGGTTCGGGCGCTCGGCTCAGGCGCTACTGGGATCCGACCGATCGATTCGAGTCCGGGCGCTACGGGCCCGAGGAGATCAAGGAGCGGTTCGACCACCTCATGGGACAGGCGGTCGCCAGAACCCTCACCGGGAAGGACGCCGTGTCCCTGAGCGGAGGGATCGACTCGCCGGCGGTTGCGGCGTACGGGGCCGCACCACACTTGGAGATGGCAGGGCGCCCCCTGGGAGGCGTGTCCGCCGTGTACCCGGACTTTCCAGCCGTCGACGAGTCCGAGTACACGCGCCTGGTCGCGGACGATCTGGGGATGCCGCTGCATCTGTACCGGCAGCAGGCCCGCCCCCTCGACCGGCTCGACGAATGGACCCGGCTCACCGATGGACCCGTGCCTACGGTCTCGCTTCCCCAATACGAAGAGCACTACCGATTGGTCCGCAGCCTCGGCTATCGCAGCGTACTGAGTGGGGAATTCGCGGAGTTCGTGTTCGACCTCTTCGCGTACCTGATTCCTTACCTCGTGTGGCACGGTAGGTGGGGGGCCGTTGCCCGGCTGCTCGGTGACCGCCGCGCTCGCGGAGGGTCGTGGGCGTCGGTCCTGAGGAGCCTGGCCAACCCGTTCGTTCCCATGCGCGTCACTGCCTATCGGTGGGCTCGGTCGCGCACGGACATACCCGTGTGGCTCGACCGGAGACGCGTCAACGAGCCGGCGGTGAAGAGCATCGTGCCTGCCCGGGAGCGATGGGCCAAGGTTCAGCTCAGCCCCTTCTCCGGCGTCGGCCTCACGATGGAAGCCGACGACGTCTGCCAACAGCTCTGCGGCCTCACGTGCCGACGCCCGTGGGCGGACGTCGACCTGTGGGAGTTCTTCCTCAGCCTTCCGGCGGAGGTGAAGTTTCCCGACACCAGGGGCAAAACGCTCATCAGGGGGCTGCTTCGGGGGCGGGTCCCGGATCAGATCCTCAACCGACGAGACAAGACCTACTTCGACGATTCCGTGCGGGCCAGCATCGACTATCCGACCCTGCGGCGGTGGCTCACGGATCCACCGCATCGGCTGAAAGGCGTCCGCTACGACCTCCTGCGGGAACGCCTGGACGGCGGGACCCTCGAGCTCTCGGAGTTCAGATGGGCCAAGGACCTGGCCTCGGTTCACGCCTTCCTCTCGCGGTGGGACTGAGAGGTCCTTCGAGACGGCCGGTCAGGAGTACCTGGCCAGCTCCTCGTGTCGTCCCTGACCCGGCGGCGGCCCGACGTCCTTCCCGTCGATCTCCACCCAGGCATGGGCATCGAAGTCCTTCGGCTCCAGCGGAAGGCCAATCACAAGCTCGGCCCCATCTCCCTGGCCGCGCAGCATCCCGTAGAGCACGAGGGCCGTCCACAGGCACCTCGCCCTCCACGGGCCGAACCTCAGGACGCGGGCCACGATGCTCCCGAGCCGACGAGGATCGATCCGGTATCGGGGAGGGCGACCGGCCGCTCCTAGACGCGCGACGGCAACAGGGAGCGGATGGGTCCTGGTCGTCAGGCGAACTCGAATGAACGCCATCCAGATCCGGACGGCCAGACCGAGTCGGGCCGGGATGCCGAGATGCGGGGGCGCGTCGCGCATCAGGCGAGACACGTCGAGACGATCCGTTCCATCACGGCGGGAAGCTGTTCGAACGACAGGCGCCGGTGCAGGTTCCAGATCGGCACCGATGTGGCGAGGCCGACGACCGCCTGGAAGCATTCGGCCCGTGAGCGGTCGTCGGGGAGATTGAAGGTCAGGGTCCACAGATCTGGGATGACCCGATCCGACGCGACACGCTCGAGCATGATCTCGTCCCGGTCCCATACGCGGAGGAAGACGACGCCACGGAGCGGCACCGGCTCGCTATCACCCCGGGCCGACTCGTCGAGGACCACGAAGACGCGCTCGGGGTCCTGGGCCACGACGGTGGCTTCCGGGATGACCAGGTGTTCGTAAACGTCGGGACGGATCCGCAGCATCGCCAGGCCCGGGAGGACGGATGGATCGGACGATGGTCGATAGCACGTCGTGTCCTCGGCCAGCAGTCGGTACCCCTGACCGGCGAAAGCCGCCGCCAGCGTGGTCTTGCCGAACCTCCCCGGGGCGGCGAGGAGCAGGGCGGAGCCGTCCACGTCCACCGCTGCGGCATGCACGGCGACGTAGCCACGGGCCATGAAACACAGGGCTGCGGGAAGGCCGAAGATCCTCGCCTCACGGCGAGGGCCGCCGATGCTGCCGATGCAGGTGATGGACGGCACTTCCGGCTGGATCCGGAACCAATCGTCCCCTTCGACCCACATCAGGTACTCACCCGACCGCTGATAGAGCCGGACCAGGGCCCGGTCGCCCTCGACCCAGCCCAACAGTGGCTCGCTGAGGTTTTCGGGGGGACTGCCGTCTTCACTCACCTCGAGCGGGATCCCCTGGCCGGAGCGCAGAGCCATCAGCGGGAACGGCGCCCGCACCGCGTATCCAAAACAGGTACCGACACCGTCCTCGTCCGCTGCGTCGCTCCCCAGGTCGATCGAGGACGTTGACGCATGGCTCCCGTCTTGATCTGTGTTCACGTGATCCTCGGTCCCTTCAGGTCGGCTCGAGGCCACCAGAGTTCGAATAGCTTACCGACCGTGCGAGACCGAGACGTGAGGGAGGTAACGTGCGGGCCGAATAGCCCGAGCACCACCTTCCACCTCTTCCCTGGCTATCTACGGCGGAACAGGCGGAGCCCGCTGGGCAGAGACGCGAACTCCGCGCGCAGCGAAGATGGACGCAAGCAGCAGCAGGACGCTGACCCCTAGGGCCAGGAGTGCCCCGGCGTGACCGGTTCGTCTCGCTAGGGCGACTTGCCAGAGGGGGAGGTACAAGCTGGCATCTCTCACATTCCGTTCATAGAGGTGGTGCGCCGTGAAATCCACAGCGTCCGGCAACAACTCGCATGTGCCGATCACGCTTGGACCACGCTCTGGTGGGTTTGGTTGTGCTAACAGTGCTCCGATTGGTGCCACGAGCGCGGGCGCGGATACGAGCGCCCCAAAAGCGAAAAAGAGGAGCACCGCAGTGCGTTTGGCTCTGGCACGTCCTGCATCGGCCCACGATGCGATGGACGCTAGCGCCGGGATAACTCCTGGGATCAGCAGCCGGGGCCCCCAAAGCCATCCCCCACCCCAGTCCCACCATGTGGCGGAGAGGGTGAATGTAATCGCCAAGTTCCCGGTAAGGAGCCAGAAGCCCGACCTCTGCGTGGCCCACAGTCGTCGGAGCGCCGGGACAAGAAGGAAGACGATCGGGGCGAAGAGGAAGATGCTCTTCTGCGGATGGAACAACAGGCCTGCGGCGCCTTCATAAAACGGAGTCGTGAAGCCCTGCTTGAGATTGGGATCGGAATACCCAAAGTTGGTAGGACTCCCGAATCGTAGGACGTTGTAGCCGAGATCGATCAGAAGGCCCAGCGACAGCGGCGCAATTGCCCTAAAGAAGGCGGGCCAACCGCCGTCGCGCTGGGTCCGCCAGAGGAAGAGCGGGGCGAAGGCCAGGAATTGCGGACGTGTTACCAGGGCGCCCGCAGCGGCGGCGCCCGACGCGACGGGACGACCGGCCAACGCGCGCTCCACCGCGAGAACCACGAAAAGCGTGGTTAGCGGTTCGCTCAAGAAGTCCTTGGAGTAGGCGAGAAGGAACGTCCCCGCCACTGCCCCGACCGCTACCACAGCTGAGCTCTGCTGGTTCCCCCCAAGCCGGCGAGCGAGCCGGTACATAGCGACCGATATCAGCGCGGCGATGAGTGGCATCAGCGCTGCAACGCCTGCCTGTGCGACCCGCTCCGGCTCGGACGTCAGCTCGGAGATCGGCCGGATCAGGAAGTAGACAGGAAGCGCGATCAGCGATTGGCCGATCCCGAACGGTGAGTAGTAGCGTCCGTCTCGCCCCTGCCAGACGACGCCGTGGGTGATTGCGACGTCTCCGTCCTCGACCACGGACTTGGCCACCTCGTACGTGCTGATGCCGTCGGACGAGTAGATCGTTCCGCCATTCACGAGGAGAGTCAGGGCGAACACAAGGACGCCGAGCGCAAGGACCATCCTGCGCTCGCGTGGAGGAGTCGTGCCGCCCGCCGCCTGGGAGCCTCGCCTCCAACGACTGGTGCTGGCTCTGAGCCTCATGAAACCTGTGAGGGACGAGGAGATCTTCGAAGCGAACGCCGAGCACTGCCGGCCGCGCGAACGACGGCCCGCGGCAGGACGGCGCGAGCGAGTTGGCCGAACGTCCGGCGTGAGGGCAGGATCGCCATCGCTCGCGCTGCCAGCCCGATGCTCCGCAATCGTTGCCCCTGTGCACGGGCGGCCGTCGAGCTGTTCACGTACCCCATCGCGCGGAAGTCCAGCACCCGGCGCCGTGGAGGGCACCTGGGGCACGCACCGTCGAAGGAGTCAAACGTGGACTTGTGCCGGCGGTACAACAACTCTCGGTTCGCCGCATCGTTGGAGAGCGACGTGGTCGCGCTCATTGCCTCGGCCGACCTACGATGCAGGTACAGGCCTCGGGCGACGTGGACCCCGCACAGCCCGAGCTCGAAGGCCGTGAGCCAGAAGTCCCAGTCCTCCGCCCCGCTCATCCGCCGATCCTCCGTGTAGCCGCCAACCGCCTCCCACACTCGCCTTCGGACGAGCGCACCCGAGCCCACGTACACGAGGTGCTGAGGACAAGGGGGAGGAAGCGGATCGGGGAACGCCCAGAGGTCGGGGCTGGCTCCGAAGCACTGCCAGTCCGGGAATGCCCAGTCGGCCTCGGGGGCCTCCCGCAGCGCTCGATGCGTCTCCTCGA
>DASXTW010000046.1:0-74411 GCA_036505215.1 Actinomycetota bacterium
CCCCTGTTGACGGAACTAGTCATTTCGGCTTAGATAAAGCGGACTAGGTTTCTCGAGAGAGCCCGGCGGGAATGCTGCCCGTGCCCGCGAACAGGAGCCGGAGGCTCGCGGACTGGGGGCGTGCCGTGCCTGAGACCGAGATCGCGGTTCGCGAACTCACCAAGTCTTTCGGATCGCAGGTCGTTCTGGAGGACATCAGCTGCGACATCCCGAAGGGCAAGATCACCCTGATGCTTGGCCCCTCCGGGACAGGCAAGAGCGTGTTCCTGAAGCACATCATGGGCCTCCTCAAGCCCGACCGGGGAGAGATCTGGATCGACGGCAAGAACCTCCCCGAGCTCTCCCATCGTGAGCTGTATGCGGTGCGCCGCAAGTTCGGCGTGCTCTTCCAGGATGGGGCGCTCTTCGGATCGATGAACGTCTACGACAACGTGGCCTTTCCGCTCCGGGAACACACCCGCAAGAGTGAGCGGGAGATCCGGGACATCGTCAGTGACAAGCTGGGGATGGTTGGCCTGACCGGCGCCGAGCAAAAGCTCCCCGGGCAGATCTCCGGCGGGATGAAGAAGCGTGCCGGACTGGCCCGGGCCCTGGTCTTGGACCCGGAGATCGTCCTGTTCGACGAGCCCGACTCGGGCCTTGACCCGGTTCGAACGGCCTTCCTGAACGAGCTGATCCTGGACCTGAACCGAAAGCTCGGGCCCACCATGGTCGTGGTGACCCACGACATCGCCACCGCCAGGCGGGTCGCCGACTTCATCGGGATGCTCTATCTCCGCAACCTCATCTACTTCGGGTCCCAGCAGGAGTGTTTCGACAGTGACGTCCCCGCGGTTCGTCAGTTCCTTTCCGGTGACACGCGAGGCCCGATCGGCATGTCCGAGGAGGCCGACCAGGGACGGCGGGGCGTCGAAGCCGTCTCCACGTACGGGATGACCGCCGATGAGACCGAGGAACTCGAGCGGGGGGCGGGCGCGCCGGAGGAAGCCAGCAAGCCAGAGGAATCCGGAACTCGTAAGCGCCGCGGGGACGTGGACGAGGGGCGCAGACCCGCTCCCGAAGGCGAGTCGAAACCTGCGGAGAAGCCCGTCTCCGTCTCCGAAGACAAAACGGAGCGGGCTCCCCAAGAGATCGTCTGGATCCCCGACCTCGAGACGCCCCGGGAGGAGGAGGTCCCCCTGGGCGACCTGTTCGGCCACAAGCGGTACGGAGACGGCCACCGGCGTCCTGCGAGGAAGAGGAGCGGAGGCCCGTAGGCGATGGCCATGCGGACCACCTGGCAGCGACCGCTCCGCAAGCCCCTCGGCTTCGTGGACGAGGCGGGCCGGATGTTCTCCGTGGGGCTCGAGGCGATGCATACCGTCCTCCGCCGCCCGTGGCCTCTGGAGGAGTTCCTCCAACAGATGTGGTTCCTCATCAAGGTGACCACGGTGCCTGTGATCCTGATCTCGATCCCGTTCGGGATGGTCATCTCCCTGCACGTCGGATCGTTCCTCCGTCAGCTCGGCGCCGAGGCCCACATGGGGGCAGCCATGGTGCTGGCGGTGGTCCGGGAAGAGGCCCCGGTGGCCACTGCGCTGCTCATCGCCGGGGCGGGCGGGTCGGCCATGTGCGCCGATCTTGGTTCGCGGCGGATCCGTGACGAGATCGACGCCATGGAGGTGCTCGGGATCGACCCGGTGCACCGGCTGATCATGCCGAGGATCCTCGCCGCGATGTTCGTAGCCATCCTGCTGGACGCGATCGTCTCGGTGGCCGGCATCGTCGGCGGGTGGTTCTTCGCCGTGATCGTGCAGCACGGAACCACGTCCAGCTACTTCAACTCCTTCAACGAGCTCTCCCAGCTCCCCGATCTGTTCATGGCCCTGATGAAGGCGGCCGTCTTCGGGTTCGTCGGAGGAACCGTGGCCTGCTACAAGGGCTTCTACGCCAAGGGCGGGCCCAAGGGCGTCGGGGACGCCGTCAACCAGGCCGTGGTCATCACCTTCCTCCTGCTGTTCTTCCTGAACTTCATCCTCACGGCCGTCTACTTCAACTTCATCCCCCAGAAGCTCTAGCGGTCGAGGCGACATGGCAAGCATCGAGCGGCAGCTGCGCGAACTGGTCCGGAGCAGGACCGAGCGGCGGCCCAGGTGGCCGAGGCCCTCGGGTGGAAACGGACACGGACCCAGCACGGTGAGCCGCGGGCTGGAGGCTGCGAACAGGCCCTTCGAGAGGTTCGTCGACCTCCTCCGGTTCTCCGTGCGCGCCGTGAAGGCGATGCCCCAGTCCCTGCGCTACCGACGGGTCATCGCGCTCGTGGTCTCCGACATCACGATCGGCGTGGGGGCCCTGGTGGTGGGGGCGGGAACCTTCTTCGTCATATTCGCCATGAGCTTCTTCACCGGCACCCAGGTCGGGTTGGAAGGCTTCCAGGGCCTGAGCCAGATCGGGGCGCAGGCGTTCACCGGACTGGTCTCCTCGTGGGCGAATACACGTGAGATCACCCCCCTGGTGGCGGGCGTTGCCCTCGCCGCGCAGGTGGGGACGTCGTTCACCGCGGAGTTGGGCGCCGCACGCATCTCCGAGGAGATCGATGCGCTCGAGGTGATGGCGGTGCCCTCCCTCCACTACATGGTGGCGACCCGGATCTGGGCGGCCATCATCACCATCATCCCGCTCTACCTGGCGGCCCTGTTCTCCTCCTATCTGTCCACCCAGCTCATCGTGACGAAGTTCTTCACCCTGTCGTCGGGGACGTACCTCCACTACTTCCACCTGTTCCTGCCGCCGATCGACATCTTCTACAGCCTGGCCAAGGCCATCCTGTTCGCCATCGTCGTCACGTTGATCCACTGCTACTACGGCTACAACGCCTCGGGGGGCCCAGCGGGGGTGGGCGTGGCCAGTGGACGGGCCATCCGAGCTTCCATCGTGACCGTGGTCGTCCTGAACCTGTTCCTGTCTCTCCTGTTCTGGGGCGGGCACGACACCGTGCAGATCGCGGGGTGAGGGAATGAGGATCAGGCAGGCCCCTCCCTCGCGCCACCGGATCCTGGCGAGGCTGCCGACGATCCGCCTTCCCCGGCGAAAGAGACGGGTGCCGGCCATCGTCGTCGGTCCCCTGGTTCTGGCCCTGTTCGCGGCGGCCCTCTATACAGGGGTGAAGGCCGCGTACGGTGGCTTCGGCCACTACTACTCCCTGTCCGTCGACGTTCCTCGGGCCGGGCAGCAGATGCGCGCGGGGAGCGACGTGCGGATCCGAGGCGTGCCGGTGGGGAAGGTCTCGGCGATCAAGCTGGACGGGCACCACGCCCGGCTCATCCTCACGATGAAGGAGCGGTACCGGGTACCGGCCACCGCTGAGGCCGTGGTCACCCTGAAGACTCTGCTCGGGGCCAAATACGTCGATCTGCGGTTTGACCGGTATGCGGGTCCGTTCCTTCCTGATGGCGGCCGCATCCGGACCTCGCACGTCGGACCGGAGCTGGAGGACGCTCTGGCCGACGGGACCGAGGTCCTGGCCGCGATCCACCCGAATGACCTGGCTACCGTGGTCATGGAACTGTCCAAGGGCGCCAGGGGACACGGAGAGGACATAGCCCGCGGGATCGCCGCCAATGTGCAGCTCTCCGGCCTCTTCGCCCGAACCCTCCAGCCGCAGATCGAGTCGCTGCACGACTTCGAAGTGCTGTTCGGCCAGCTCCAGGACAGGGGCGACGACCTCAACCGGCTGGCCGATGCCATCAACCAGGGCGTGCCCGTGTACGCATCCCGTCAGGCCCAGGCCAACCTGCGGGCGGCCCTGCAGGCGGTCACCCCGTTCGCCAACGACCTGGCCGACCTTCTCATCTTCAACAAGTCGGACTGGGACCGGATGATGGATGCCGGGGACAAGGTGCTCGGGGCCATCGCCGCCCGCCCCGGCGGCCTCCGCGACCTCGTGGTCGGCCTGTATCGCTACGTATTCAAGTTGGGCGGAAATCCGTTCCGGGCGCCGTTCCTGAAGGGCAGCGCCGCCGCTGGGTTCGTGAACTTCATCGGCGGAGACGATGGAGAGGACAATCGCCGCCAGATCTGCCAGGCGCTCCCACCCGACATCCGGCACCAGACACCCTACTGCGACGGGATCCCCTGATGACCAGCCTTCGGTTCTCCAAGAAGACCTTGGGGAAGGTCATCGCCTTCACGATCCTGTCGATGGTGTTCACCGTGGCGTTGGGCATGAAGATCGGAAACCTCCACCCCTTCTCGCACAGCTATCGATTGGAGGCGGTGTTCTCCGACGCCTCGGGCGTGTTCAAGGGCGATGCGGTCAAGTTGGCCGGGGTCGACGTGGGGCGAGTGGTCGGGGCGAAGATCGAAAACGGCCACGCCCTGGTCACGTTCACCGTGAACAACCGAGTGAAGCTCCCCCGAGACAGCGTCGTGGCCCTGCGGTGGCGGAACGTACTGGGTCAGCGCTTCCTCTATCTGTACCCGGGGCGCGACCGAGGAGGCCAGCTCCGAGACGGCGACCGCGTCCCACTCTCGAACACCGAGAACGCCGGTGACCTCGGGGAGTTCCTGAACCACCTGGGCCCCATCCTTCGGGCCATCGACCCGGAAAAGGCCAACGCCTTCCTCGATGCGATGAACACGGCCCTGGTCGGGAACGAGGCGGCGGTTCGGCAGCTCCTCGACAACGGGGGCAGCCTGGCCAGCCGACTGGGCGAGATGGACAGAGAGATCAGAACGCTGATCGGGTCCTCGGACACCGTGATGTCCACCTACGCCAAGCAGAACCACGACATCGAGCTGATCATCGACGACCTGAACGTGCTGGGTGCCCGGCTGCAGAACATGACCGGCGACCTCAACTCGTTCGTGGTGAACTTCGCTCGGGTCCAGGAGCAGCTGGACAAACTCCTCCGGGAGAACCGCGGTCACATCGACGCATCGCTGGCCAACCTGGAGTCTGTGTCCGAGGTTCTCGCGCGGAACAAGGGGCGCCTGGCCCAGACCCTGTGCACGTTGCCGGCTGGTGTCTCCGGGTACTGGCAGACAACCAGCTGGGGCGAGTGGTTCAACGTACGGATCGTCAAGGTCGTGCTGAAGGATCAGCACGGGAACGTCGTGGGCGGCGCTCAAGAGGACCCGGGCAACCGCGTCCCCGCTCCCCCTCCGTATCAATGCCAGAACTTCAAGGGCCGCGGCCCGGCGGGCTCCAAGGGGAGCGACGCCGATGCGGCCGCCGCCGCCGCCGACTCCGACGCCCAGGGATTCGGCAGCCTCCTCGGCTTCCTCGGGTTTGTCCTGGAGGGAACCTCCCATGGCTAGCCGCTTCCGCCAATCAATGGAGAGGTCCTTCCTGGAGCGGAACCAGCGGATCATCGGTGGCATCGGGCTGGGCGTGCTGCTGGCCGGCACCGCCTTCGCTCTGTTGCTCACCGGAGGCGTGCTCGCCAGGACCTATCGCGTCTCGGCCATCTTCGCCGATGCCGCCGGCATCCGCCCCGGGGACAAGGTGACCGTGGCGGGTCTGGACGCCGGGACGGTGAAGGGGCAGCGGATCGAGAACGGCCGCGTGGTCATGGACCTGGCCGTGAGCAAGAGCGTGAACCTCTCGGCCGACTCGAGGGCGGAGATCGTGGTCCAGACCCTGCTCGGCAAGCGCGCGGTGAACCTGGTAGCCGGAGAGGGCGCGGGGCGGCTGCGCGAGGGGAGCGTCATCCCGCTCAGCCGCACGCAGACGCCCGTGGACATCACGCAGCTGAACGACATCTCCGTGCGCCTGATGGACAGGTCGGACGCCGGCGCACTCAACGAGCTGATGGCGGAGGTCACCAAGGTCACCGAGGGGAAGAAGGAACAGGTCGGCCAGATCGTGTCCGGGCTCGCCGACGTGGCCCAGGCCGTCGACTCGCGCCGGGCACAGCTCAAGGACCTCGTCACATCACTCCGGATCCTGTCGACGACCCTCGGCGAGCGCGATCAGACCATCGTCTCCCTCATCGACCATCTCGACCCGGTGCTGGCGAACCTGGCGGCCAGGCAGAAGGACATCCAGACCCTCCTGGTGGCGACCGACTCGGCCTCGCACGCCACCGCGGACCTCGTCCGGCGCAACCGAACGGTGCTCGACAGGACGCTGGGCTCCCTCCACCAGACGCTGCAGGTGCTCGATCAGCACCAGCTGGACCTGGCCGCGGCCGTCTCGTACATGGAGGATTCGGTCCAGGGCTACCAGAGCGTGGGCTACTCGGGGGGCAACTGCGGCCACGTCGACAGCCGGTCCTGCAATGGCGGCAAGCCCAATGACTGGGCCAACATCTTCGTCCAGTCTCTGGGTCCGGCTGGGGTCGATGCGCTCCTCGGCCAGTGCGGCGCCGTGGACAAGCTGATCGACCAGATCCTCGGGACCGACTGCGCGAAGTCGAGTCCTCCGCTGTTCCCCGGTGGAGGGAACGGCGGCGGACCGCTGCCCAATCCTTCGCTCCCGCCCCTTCCCAGCCTCCCACCACCTCCGAGCGTGCCGCCACTACCCACTCCCAGCCTTCCCGGCCTGCCCGGCCTGGACAGCCAGGCCGAAGCGGCCAGTTTCGGGATGCCGAACGACCTCGGCGACCTCCTGAGCTTCATCCTGGCCGGATGGGAGGGACCGCGATGAGGCGGATCGCGTTGGTGCTGGCCGGGCTCATTGCCCTCTCGGGATGTTCGTTCGGTGGCCCTGGTCCCAGGATCTACAAGGCGGAGTTCAGTCGAGCGGTCCAGGTCTTCCCCGCGGTGAAGGTGAGGGTCCTCGGGGTGGATGTAGGGGTGGTCACCGACGTCCGCAACGTGCGGCACGGCGTCGAGGTCACCTTCCGCATCGACGATCCCGAAGTGAAGCTCCCCACCGACGTGGGGGCAGCGATCGTGCCCATGTCGCTGCTCGGCGAGCGATACATCCAGCTGGTCCCGGCGTACGCGGGCGGTCCCGCCCTTCCCGGTGGCTCCACCATCCCGTCGGCACGGACCGCCGTGCCCACCGAGCCCGACGAGCTGCTCAGGTCCCTCCAGGACTACCTGGGCGGGATCGACCCCAAGAACGTGACCAGCGTGGTGCAGAGCGCCGCCCAGGTGGTCGAGGGGAAGGGACAGGACCTCAATCGGTTGATCGAGCACGGCGCCGGCGTGATCTCGGCCCTCTCCCAGAAGCGAGACGACCTGGCCCAGATGATCGTCGAGCTGAACAAGCTGACCCTCGCCCTTTCCACGAGGCAGGCGGCAATCGCCCGTCTCATCACCAACTACGGCGCCGTCACCGGGACGCTGGACGACAACCGCAAGGCCCTGGAGGGCACCATCACGGGGCTGAACGACGCCGCGACCCAGCTGGCCTCACTGCTCGTGGCGCACCGAAACCCCCTTCGCGAGGACATCGAGACGCTCACCACGGCCGGCCGGACCCTGGATCGGAACGCCCAGTCCCTGACCCTGACCACGAAGTGGGCCACGCGGTTGTTCCGAGCGGCCTCCCGGGCCGTCGACTTCAACCACAACTGGCTCCGGCTCTCGAACCAGGGCCAGGAGCTGGGAGCCTTCATCCTGCTTCGGCTGCAGCAGCGACTCCAGGACCTCTGCAAGCAGGCCGGCGCGCCCCAATGCCAGAAGCCGCAGTTCTGGTCGGACAGGGTACCGGGCCTGTTCTGCTTCCAGGAGATCTGCCCCATGTCCGAGAACCGGAACTCGGACGCGGGGGCGCAGCTCGCGCTGGCCTTGGAGAGCCAACCGCACGTGAACGAGTTGATGGCCAGGGAGGCGCGTGCCCGGGACCTCGACCTGCAGGACCTGATCGACCTTCTCCTCCGCCAAACCCTGGGCGACCCCTATGCCTGGTGGGGAGTGCGATGACGCCGACCACTGCCGCCCGGGTGCCCACGAGACGCTGCAAGCGCATGGCGGGCGCTGCGATGGTGGTCGCAGCGTTCGCCTCGCTCGCTCTGGTCGGCTGCTCGTCCTCACACCCGCTCACGTTGAAGGCGAGGTTCTCCGACGTGGGCGACCTCACCAAGGGGGCCCCGGTGATGATGGCCGACGTCACGGTGGGCAAGGTCACCGGGATCAAGCTGGACGGCTACAGCGCGCTGGTGACGATAGCCATCGATCGGGGCGTTCAGGTCCCCGCCGGAGCCACCGCCAGGGTCCGCCGGACCAGCCTCCTCGGTGAACGGATCGTCGACCTGATGGTCCCGGACACGGTGCCGGCAGGCGGACCGATCCTGAGAGACGGCGCCACGCTCGCTCGAACGGAGGTCCGACCGGACCTGGAAGACCTGGTGAAAGAGGGGACCGCCGTGCTGGGCCCGATCACCGAGAGCGAGGTGGCCACGCTGGTCAACGAGGGCTACAAGGGCTTCGGCGGGAGGGGCCAAGAGCTGCGGGCCCTCCTGGACAACTTCGGCACGATCGTGAAGGCGTACGCCGGCGAGACCGGCACGATCCGCTCGTTGATCAGGTCCATGAACCGGCTCAACACCACCATCGCGCTGAAGGCGGCGGCGCACGCATCGGCCGTCGGCCACAGTGAGCGAGCCCTGACGATGCTCCGCCAGGAGAGCGGTCGCCTGCAGTCGGCGATCAAGGCGCTGGATCGCCTCTCGGTGGGAGCCAGAAGGATCATGGATCAGCACGAGGACGAGATGGCGCGGTTCTTCTCCCAGATGCAGACCATCATGGGCGTCCTGAAGGACCAGCAGGCCGCCATCCAGGGACTCCTGCGCTACGCGCCGCTGCACAATCGGAACACCCAGCTGGTCGAGTTCTGGGAGTTCAACCAGGTGCTGCAGGACTTCGTGATCTGCGGGTTCAACGAGGACAAGTCGGACCCAGCCAGGACGTGCACTCCCGGGAGGAAAGGTTGATCACCAAACGGATCACGGCCAACCTGCTGGCCTTCCTCGGCCTGGCCGTTCTTCTGGTGTGGGCGGGAGGTACTCAGTTCGTCCTGCAGGCCGGCGGAGGGCGGATGGCGACGTTCGATTTCGTGGACGCCTCCGGCCTGGCTCCGCGTAACGACGTCACGATGCGGGGTGTTCCCGTCGGCCACATCCGGGGAGTGACGCTCACCAGCCGGGGGGTCGTCGAGGTGACGGTTCAGCTCGACTCAGGCTCTGCGGTGACTGGCGGCACCAGGGCCGAGATCACCCGGCGAAGCCCGATCGGCGATCTGACGCTCGATCTCACGCCGGGTCCGGGGCCGCTTCTTCCGGACGGAGCCCACATAGGGCTCAGGTACACCAGCTCGCCTCCCGACCCCGAGCGAACCATCGAGGTCCTCGCCCAGATCTTGCATGCCGTCCCCTCGAAGGATCTGGGGACGCTCGTGCAGGAGCTGGCCAAAGGATTGCGCGGCCGGGGCGAGGACCTGGCCTCCCTGTCGGAAGCCTCCGCCGACCTTCCCGAGCGCATCCTGCAGGTCCGGGCCCAGCTGGAGTCGCTGATCGAGAATGGCCCAAAGGTAACGGGCGTGCTCGCCGCCAACGCCAAGGGGTTGGCCGGCGACGTCACCCGGACGGCCGAGCTGGCCGACATCCTCCGGGACCGGCGGTACGACCTGCTCGCGCTCTCCCGGAACGGGGCGAGGTTCGCCCGGGTTGCCGGGAGCCTGCTCCACGACGAGAAGGCCAATCTGGCGTGCCTGGTCTCCGACTTCGGCGACGTCAACACCGCACTCGCGGGCGACCTCACCGACCTGGAGAACGCCCTCGACCTCAACCACTTCTTCTTCGATGCGGTCTGGTATTCCGTGCAGAAGGCGAAGGACAAATCTCTGGACTGGTTCCGGGTGCACGTGCTCTCACCCCAGGATCGGGCGGGCCAGGCCTACGATCCGCGCCGGTCTCCCCCCGGTGTGTTCGGTGGAAACTCCTGCCAGACCAGATACGGTCCGGGGGTCGAGCCGGCCAGGCAGCCCGACGGCGTCTATCTGGCACCTGGGTCCAAGATTCACCCCGGCAGATGAGGACGTATGCTCCGCTGACCGTGAAGGCCTCCCGCGAATCGCCTCCCACAGAACGCAGGCCAGAGCGCGTCCCGCGCTTTCCCAGACCACTGAGTAGACCTTTCCGCACCAGGACCCTTCCCTGGGGGCTTTTCGTGGTGGCCCTCGCGACCGCCGTGCTGTTCGCGGTTCTGTGGCAAGGCGCGCAGGCCGACGAGCGGCGCCGAGCCGAGGTGGCATCGACCGCCGGCAGCTTCCTCCTGGCGCTGACGAATTTCTCCGGGGCAACGATCGAGTCGGATATCGCGGAGATCCGGCGCTACGCCGTGGGCGACTTCGCCGATCAGGTGGAGACGTTCTTCGACCCGCAGTCGGTGGCAGCCCTGCAGCAGGCTCAGGCTAGGAGCGTCGGGCGGATCCGATCGTTGTTCGTGGAATCGCTCTCCGGCGGGTCCGCGACGGTGTTCGGGGTGGTGGACGAAGCGGTGAGCAATTCGGCTCAGGCGGCGCCTCGGACCGAGCTCATCCGGATCGACATCGAGATGATCGAGACCACACAGGGATGGAAGGTCAACAGCGTGAATATCTTGCAGTCGCCCGGCCAACCGCCATTCGGGGGTCCAGGGGGGTAGCAGCAACGAGGGCGGGGGGTCCAGGGGGGCAGCAGCGCCGCGAGCGGAGCGAGCGGATGAGGCTGCTGCACTCCCCCTGGCGATGAGGACGATCCGAAGGATCGGGCTCATCGGGAAGAGCGAGGCAGATGCGGACCCCCTGGCTCGTCGCCGGTCCACCGGAGGTGGAGCGTCGAGGAGGAGACAGATAGGTCCGGGGGATAGAGAGACCTTTTCGTTAGGGCGACCGACTACAGCCCCAGAGCCCTTTTGGCGAGCTGCGTCCCTTCCACCATGTTCTGCAGCTTCCGGTAGGCCACGTCCCACGACCGCGTCCTCAACCCGCAGTCGGGGGTGACGTGGATCCGGTTGGGATCACCGAACACCTCGACCGCATACAGGATCCTGTCCCGCACCAGCGCCGGCGGCTCGATGAAGTCCGTGTGGATGTCGATGACCCCCAGGCCCAGCGCCGGTTTGTACGGCAGGTCCCGAAACTTCTTGATCACCACGTATCCAGGGCGAGCCTCCTCGGTGACACCGAGCTCCCGGCTGTCGTAGTTGGCGAAGCCCACCGCGAACTGCTTGCAGGCAGTCATGGCCTCGATGCCCGGGAAGAACAGGTTGTAGTCGGAGAAGCACAGGTGCGTGGAGAACACGGCGTTCAGTCCGTCCACGCTCTCGTTGAACGCTTCGGCGAACAGGTCCAGCTCGTCTGGTTCGGTTGATCCGCCGGGCTCATCGAGCTGGATCCACTTGGCCCCCAACCCGATCAGGGCTTCGATATTCGGCCGGATCATGTGGCGGGAAACTTCCAGGAGGAACCGGCGCCGAGCGTCGTGGCGCTTCCTCTTGCGCTCGCCATGCGCGTGGGACATGTCGTGGTCCGTGAAGTGGTACTCGTCGAAGGACCAGTCCGCGATGGTGTAGGCCCCTGTGATCGGGACCTTCAACTCGGCCTTGGCGATGTCGTTCAGGAAGGCGAACTCGTCGCTGTGGTAGGGCTCCTTCAGCGAGATCGGCCCGGTCACTGCAGCCTTCGAGTAGTACTTGTTGTCGAAAGCACGGACACTTCCCCGCCACTCGAACCCGTTGGTGTGCGCCACGGCCCATGCGTACATCTCCGAGCGCTGCTGTTCGCCGTCGTAGACGACGTCCAACCCCGCCGACTCCTGCAGGCGGAGGCCGTAACGGCTGGACCACCGCTTGACCTCCTCCTTGTCCGCCTTCGCCATGATCGGGGAGCCCCGTAGAAGATCGAGCAGTCCTCCGTACCCCTCCACGCCGATCCGCTCGCCCCAGCTCCTGGCCTCCTCGAGATCTCCCTCCTCGAGCTTCTTCCCCGCGTATGCCTTCACCCGCCACCCCGGCTTGTCCAGCGAGCCCACCTCGTGGGTGAGCAGCGGCCGGGTCATGATGTCGAGAGCAGGGGTGGTGGCGGTCGTCATGCCAACAGCTCCTTCAGCCGCGCCGAGACTTCCCCCAGCCTGGCAACCTTCTGACGGGCGATGTCTCGAGGGAGGTACTCCAGCTCGCAATTCGATGACAGGTACAGGACGGGTGGCGAGACCGTCTCGGCGACCCGGCGGAGGAATTCGACCGTGCCATCGGTGGACTCGACAGGCGAGCTGCGTCCGTCCAGGGCCCCGGCCAAGAGCCCTGTGTCCCAATCACTTCCGAGCTCATCCAGGTCCGTCTGCACGAAGTCGATGCCCAACGCGTCGACAGGGAGACGACGCAGGCGCTCGACATAGGGCCCAACGTCGCCGAAGTACGCATGAAGGACCAAGGCCGACGAGGTCGAGGAGATGCCGTCGCGGATCTCCATGAGCGCCTTCTCCAAGTCGTCCCAGTCTGCGGGGTCCAGACCGAAATACGGCAGCCATGGCTCCTGTAGGTGGATCACCTCGTATCCACCGGCTGCCAGGGATTCTGCCACGGGCCGGAGGATCTCCCGGGTGAGATCCATCATGAGCGCGTTCCGATCTCCGTGGGCCTGCGCGGCCCGAGAGAAGAGAAACGGAGACGGGAGGGTGGCGGCCCTGGGGAACGGGAGATCGTCGTCATCCTGGAACGCGGCGGGCAGTGACGCCGAAAGGGTCAGATCACCGGTCACCTCGGGGGCCCTGAAGAACGAGTTGTTGTCGAACCAGCGAACCAGGGTCCTGGCGTCCATTCCTCCGGACGCCTCCACGAACGGCCGGAAGAGATCCTGCCACCGGATCAGGCCGTCCGAGTGGTAATCGAGCTTCGCCTCCCGCTGGACCGCGATGAAGTCCTCCCGGTCATCGCGGAAAGCCTGATCGACCTCCTGGAGTGAGGTCCGGCCGCGCTCCAGGCCCCGGGTAGCCGCAACCACGCCCTCGGAGCGCGGATAGATCCCGTGCTGGTAGGCCCCGATCCGCATCGTAGGGCGTGACTCTACTAGCTCATTCGCGAACGACGCATGCCCCGGCCGTCAACGGCCGCGTCAACCGAGCTGGATGGACGGCTGAGCAGGCGACCCGCCGACGCCCCTCAAGCCCTGGATTCGGCGACTCCCCACACATAACGCTGGCTGATCTCCGTCGCCGGCACCGGCCGGCTGAAGTAGAAGCCCTGCCCCAACGCGCATCCACTCTGCGCCAGGAACCGCCACTGCTCTTCGGTCTCGATCCCTTCCGCCAGAGGCACCATGCCCAGGCCTCGAGCGAGCTGGATGATGGCCTTGACCATGCTCATGGAGTGGCGGTCCGTCGGGATGTCGCTGATGAACGATCGGTCGATCTTGAGGATGTCCACCGGCATCTGCTTGAGACGGGACAGCGACGAATATCCCGTGCCGAAGTCGTCGATCGCCAGGCGAAGCCCGGCGGTGTGCAGCTCCTCGAGGATCCGCATGGTCCTGTCCGGATCGATCATCGCCGTGGACTCGGTGATCTCGACCAGGACCTGGCGGGGGTTGATCCGCATCCACTTCAGGTGACCGATGATCTTGTTCACCAGGTTCCCCTGCCACAGCTGTCGCGGCGAAAGGTTGAAGCTGACCTCGATCATCAGCCCGTCGCGCCGCCAGGCCTGAGACTGCCGGCACACCTCCTCCAGCACCCAGTCGCCGATGGCTTCGATCAGGCCCATCTCCTCCGCCAGAGGGATGAAGTCGCCGGGAGGCACTATGCCCGTGCTCGGATCCTGCCATCGCAGCAGCGCCTCGACACTGACCAGATGGCCATCCGACAGATCCACGATCGGCTGGTAGTGGAGCGTCCATTCCTTGCGCTCCACGGCCCGGCGCAGGCGCGTCGCCAGGGAAAGCCTGCTCAGCGGATCCACCGAGTCCTTGGAGAAGACCGTGGAGGTACCCGGGGCCGACCGCTTGCTCCGGTACATCGCCGCATCCGCGTTCTTGAGGAGGGACTTGCCGTCGACCCCGTCCAGCGGGAACAGGCTGATCCCGATGCTCGCCGTGATGTAGAACTCCGTCCCCCCGATGGCGAACGGCCGCTTGAGCAGCTCGTGGATGCGCTCGGCCACTTCTTCCGCCGCGTTCACCGAGGTCTCGGTGTCCGGGCGCGTGGTCTGCGGCCCGCGTTCCAGATCGGAAAGGAGGACCAGGAATTCGTCTCCTCCTTGCCGGGCGACCACGTCTGTCTCCCGCAGGGCCTCCCGCAGCCTGGCTCCCATCTGCTGGAGGAGTTCGTCGCCCGCCTCATGCCCGAGGCTGTCGTTCACCAGCTTGAAGTTGTCCAGGTCCATGAAGAGCACCGCCGCGGCCAGCTCCTTGCGCTTGGCTCGAGCCAGAGCGAGATCGAGCAGCTCCTCGAACATGGCCCGGTTGGGGAGACGGGTGAGCTTGTCGTGGTATGCGAGGAACGCCACCTGCTCCTCGGCCTTCTTCAACTCCGTGATGTCGGACATCAGGCCCTGCCACAGGAGGGGCCGGCCCGTGTCGTCCTCCACCAGGTGCGCTTCATCCCGGATCCACACCCGGCGCCCATCCCGAGCCACCATGCGGAACTCGGAGCGGAGCGGCTCCCCTGTGGCCCCGCTGTAAGCCTCCTCAGCCAGGACCCGTTCCCTGTCGGCCGGGTGCAAGAAGGAGGAGAACGGGGCGGGGTGAGCCAGCCACTGCTCGGGCGTGTACCCGAGAATCCGTTCGATCTGCGGACTGACGTACAGCCAGTCGCCTGTCTCCCCCACCCCGGCGATGTAGACGATCGCCGGTATTTGCTCCACCAGGCTGCGGTACTTCACCTCCGCCTGCCGCAGGGCCAGCTCCGTTCGCTTGCGGGCAATGGCCGAGCCCAGCGTCCCGGCTGCGGCCCGAAGGGTGTCGATCTCCGCCTGGGACCAGTCACGTTCGGCCAGGCAGTCGTCGAAGCCGAGGAAGCCCCACCAGTCATCGCCGACGGCGATGGGAACCGCGGCGATGGACTGGATGTCCTGTTCCTCCAAGAGGCGCCGCTCATCCTCCCGGAAGTCCCGGACGTGGCCGTGGACCACGCCGCCGGCTGCCAGGATGGCTCGCCACCGCCGGAACGCCCCGTCCCAAGGCAGGCCCTGGAGCTTCGGATTGTCGATCTGGGGCGAGGCTTCCTGGGCCGTCCACTCGAAGCGCTGGCTGAACACGGGGGTGTCGTGCCGGTCAGTGTGGTTCTGGAAGACGTAGACGCGGCTCACTCGTGCCGCCCGGCCGAGACGGCCCAAGACGGCCTGGATGCAGTCCTCCCACGAATGGGCTCGGAGGAACTCAGACGCGGCGAATCCCACAGCCCCGAGGATCGAGTCGGCCGTGGGGACCTCTGGGTCGGGGGCGGGCGCAGGCTGATCCGCCTTCAGGCCAGCCTCCACCGGCTCGGACCGGTCGGCTCGGCCGAGACTGTCTTGCGTACCTTTCGACATGCCGCTTGCTGTATCGACGGGGCTCCATCCGGAATTGAACGGGCCTACAGTGGCACCGGGTGCCCTGCCGAAGACTGAATACGGGGGGTGCAGGGGGGCAGTAGGGGTCCACCGTGCCCGCAAGAAGGGGAGATGAGCACGCGGCCGGAAAGAGCGCACATCCGAGCCCTCGCCACCGGGTGGGGGTGGCTCGCCCTGCTCCGGCTCGGCCTGCTCGTGGCCATGGCGATCTACACGGCCACCTACCGGGCTCTGCCCACCCATCCCGCGCCTGCCTTCGTCCGCCCCGCAGCGATCGCCGTGATGGCCTTCCTCGCCGTCCTGGTAGGAGTCCAGGTCGCTCCTCGGTTCCGCGATTCCAGGCAGGTAGCCATCGCCTGCTTCGCCGGGGACGCCATGGCTGTGCTCGGCACCCTGGCCCTGTATTCATTCGATCCGCGCCGGTACCTGTTGGCACTCCAAGTGGTCGTGCAGGCGGAAGGGGGCATGCTCCTCGGGCTTCCCGGAGGTATCTATGCATGGGCCGCCACGAGTGCCGGGTACGCCGCCGTGGAGGCGGCTGCTGCTTCCGCCTCGAACACCTCCGCCAACGTCGTGGAGGTCACTCTGCGGATCGCTGTCGGGCTCCTTCTGGCACTCGGCGGCGGCATCCTGTCTTCCGAGCTCTCCGGCGAACGGTCTCGCCGGCAAATCGAACGCGAGCAGGAGTTGAGGCGGCTTCAGGTGGCGGAGGCCAAGTACCGTCTGCTCGTCGAGCAGATCCCCGTGGTCACCTACATCGACGCGGTCGATCCGGACAGCTCGACGATCTACATGAGTCCTCAGGTCGAGGATTTGCTTGGGTATTCAGCAGAGGAGTGGATGGCCGACCCGAAGATGTGGGAAAAGGTCCTCCACCCCGAGGATCGCGAACGCGTGATGGCCGAGCACGTTCGGACCAACGCCACGGGGGAGCCATTCCGGGACGAATACCGTCTGATCGCCAAGGATGGCCGGGTGGTCTGGGTCCGTGACGAGGCATCCCTGGTCGCCGACGACAAAGATGGCGAGAGATTCTGGCAGGGCGTCATCGTCGACATCACCGAACGCAAGCGGGCCGAGGAGCAGGTGGCTTTCCTCGCCTACCACGACAAGCTGACGGGTCTGCCCAACCGGGTGATGTTCGAACGGGTCCTCGATCTGGCCCTGGCTCGAGCCCGACGAAACGACCAGGCAGTCGCCGTCCTGTACCTCGACCTGGACAACTTCAAGCTCGTGAACGACAGCCTGGGCCACGCTGCCGGCGACGAGCTGTTGCGCGAGATGGGGACCCGCCTGTCGGGGGCGGTCAGAGCCACGGACGTGGTGGCCAGGCAGGGCGGTGACGAGTTCCTCGTTCTTCTGGCCGACATGGAGAAGGACCCTCGCGAGGGCGGGATGAGCGGCCTCACCCTGGCCCAGTCGGTAGCGTCGCGGATCCACGAGGCTCTGAAGAAGCCATTCGCTCTGTCCGGCACCGAGTTCTACATAACCACGAGCATCGGCATCAGCCTCTTCCCCGAGAGCGCCGGCGACGCACGGGCGCTGCTCAAGCAGGCGGACGCCGCGATGTACCGGACCAAACAGGGATCGCCGGGGGGCTCCATGGTGTACGCGTCGGAGAGGACCGATTCGCTCTCCAAGCTCTCGCTCACCACTCGCTTGCGCAAGGCGACCGACTCACGCGATTGGGTTCTGCACTACCAGCCCATCGTCGACCTGCACAACCAGCAGATGGTGGCGGCGGAAGCACTCCTCAGGTGGCGGCAGCCGAGCGGCCGGCTGGTCGGCCCCGCCGACTTCATCCCTCTGGCTGAGGAAATGGGATTGATCGCTGCGATCGGCGATTGGGTGATCGAGGAGCTGTGCCGGCAGTGCCTGGCCTGGCGGGAGCAGCGGGTGCCGGTGGACGTGAGCTTCAATCTGTCCGCGCGGCAGCTGTGGCAGCAGGACGTCGTCGCCCGGCTCCTCGCCCAGGTCTCGGCCATGGGCGTGGAACCCTCTCACCTGGTGATCGAGATCGCGGAGTCGACCGCCATGCGGGATCCGGAACGCACCCAGCGGGTCCTGCATGAGCTGCACGAGCAAGGGTTTCGCCTGGCCATCGACGACTTCGGGACCGGCTACTCGTCCGTTGCGCGACTGAAGAACCTCCCCGTGGACATCCTGAAGATCGACGGGCGCTTCGTCCGGGACATCCCGAGCGATCCCGATGCGGCGAGCATGGTCAGGGCGGTCATCGGCCTGGCCCAGAGCCTGGCGATGAAGCCGCTCGCCGAGGGCATCGAGAGCGAGGAGCAGCTTCGCTATCTGCTCGATCACGGCTGCGCCCTGGGGCAGGGATTCCACTTCAGCCCGCCCGTTCCAGCGGACGAGCTCACGCGCAGGGTCCGTGAGGAGGGTCTGAGAGTCTCGGCCGCTCGGTAGAGCGCCGGGTCAAGAGCGGTCCTCGCCCCTGTCGGGGCGGGCGCTATTTCTCGGTGTGTCCGGGACCGCGCTTGTGGTGTTTCCTGTGCTTCCGGTGCGACCGCTTCTCGTGGGAGCGGCCGCGCGACGCCGTTGCCTCCTGGTCCGGCTTGTGGCGGTGGCCATGTCCCCGCCCACGACCATGTGAGGCTCCCTGCGACGCATGGGAGGAACCCTTGGCGGGTCCGTGCTTACGGCCATCGTGCTTGAGCTCTCCCTCGTGCCGGCCGCGCTGGTGCGCGTCCAACCTGTGCAGGAGCTTCTCGAGCAGCTTCAACCGCTCCGCGCACGTCGGGTCGGCCAGGCAGGCCGCCCGCATCGACAGTAGCGTGGAGAGCTCAGCCTGGATCAGCCTGGCATCCTCCGGCGAGAGTCTCCTCGTCCGGTTCGAGAGGATCGTCGTGAGCTGCCCTATGAGGGTCTTGGTGAGCGCTCGTAGGGTCAGCGTCGGAGGCAACGTCGGAGACTCCCCTCCTCCCGGAGGAGGTTCTCCGGGAGGCACCGGGGGCACCGACCCTGGTCCTCCCGGGCCCACGGAGCCTGGCCCGGGCGGGGCGCCGGAGCGTGGCCGCTGCAGGGCGACGGCCACCGGCACGTTCGGAGGCCTGTTTCCGGATGGCTTCCCGAGCCAGGGAACGACCGGACGGATCAGGCGCTCGATCGGACTGAGGGCCGCCTCCAGGGGATGGGGGAGCTTGAGCGGCAGCCGGGCGACCTTGGACAGGGGGAAGGAAAGGATGGCCATGATTCCGAAGCTCGTCGCGATGAACAGGGCGACGGCCACTTGCTTGCCCCTGTTCCCGTTCAGCGGCGAGCGATCCGAGCCATTCGCGGGCTCATGCGAACGCGCCATTACATCCTCCCCTGAGGCAAAGCTTCCCCCTGGCTCCCATAGAGGGTATCGGCATTCATTGGGTTCCACCTTGAACGCGCATGCTTGGGGCCCGCCGGACCCGGGTAACAACGGCTCGAGTGGCGCTTCCGATCCGACGCGGAGAGGCGGACCGAGGCTTTGTCGATCCTCCTCGCATATGGCTGGTACCAGGCAGACGAACCCACCGGCCCCTCACTGAGCTGGCCCAGTTCTGCCTGTTGCCCCTGGGACTGGCGCTTGCCTTGCTGCTCTTCGCCCTGACCTTCCAGGGCACGATCGGAATGCCGCTCTCACGCTTCGTCCATACATACACGGACATCCCCCTGCCCAAAGCCCCTCCGTTGCCCCAGACCACCTATGTCTACGACCGGGACGGGCGCCTGATCACGACCCTGCACGCCGGAGTGAACCGTACCGAGGTCCCGTTGTCCAAGATATCCGACAACCTGAAGGAAGCGGTAATCGCCCTGGAGGACAAGGACTTCTACGGGGAGAGCGGGGTGAACTTCTCCTCGATCGCCCGAGCGGCCCTGGTCAACCTGCGGAACGGCCGGGTGGAACAGGGCGGTTCCACTATCACGCAGCAGTACGTCAAGAACGTGTACACAGGCGGACAGCGGACCATCTCCCGAAAGATCAAGGAAGCGATTCTCGCCCAGAAGCTCTCCCACCTGTATACCAAGGACCAGATCCTTTCGAAGTACTTGAACTCGGTGTACTTCGGCCGGGGCGCCTACGGGGCGGAGGCCGCTGCGCTCACGTACTTCGGGGTCCACGCCAGCAAGCTCACCATTCGGCAGGCGGGCCTCCTGGCGGGGCTCATCCGGGCTCCCGCACGCTACGACCCCAGCCGGGATCCGGCAGGGGCGAAGGTGCGGCGGGACATGGCGCTGGAGGCGATGGCCCAGCAGGGCTACATCACTTGGGACGAAGCACAGAGCGCCATGTCCAAGCCGATCAAGCTGAAGAAGGCCAAGCCGGGGACCACGCCGGCCGCCTACTTCATGGACTACGTGCGCCGGGAGCTCCAGGACCAGTTCGGGTATTCCGGCACGTTCACCGGTGGGCTCCAGGTCACGACAACCCTCGACTGGAGCATGCAACATGCGGCGGAGCGGGCTATCGCCACCAACCTCCGTGATCCCGGCGACCCGGCCGCGGCGCTCGTCGCCATCGACCCGAGAAGCGGGGAGGTCCAGGCGCTGGTCGGCGGGAGGAACTTCAATCGGGCCAAGTTCAATCTGGCCACCCAGGCTCACCGCCAGACGGGGAGCGCGTTCAAACCCTTCACGTTGGTGACGGCGTTCCAACAGCACATCGATCCCCACTCCGTGATGACGGGTCCGTCGCACCTGACCATCCCCGACCCGCGCTGCCGGGACCCGAAGAAGGGAGACTGGGAAGTCAGCAACTACGCCGACGAGTCCGCGGGGACCATGACGCTGCTCTCGGCCATAGCTCACTCGGTGAACACGATCTTTGCTCAGCTCGTCGTGGACGTTGGCCCGGACAAGGTCGCCGCGACCGCTGGGAGGATGGGCATTACATCTCGACTGGCCGGTGTCTGCTCCATCACGCTGGGCTCACAGCCCGTTACGCCCCTGGACATGACGACTGCGTACGCCACGCTGGCCGCCCGGGGCGTTCGGCACTGGCCGCAGGCGCTCGCGGAGGTCAAGGATCCCTCCGGCAAGGTGATCGCGCAGCCGAGCACGAAGGGCAGGCGCGTCCTCGACCGCAACGTGGCCGACCTCGCCACCTTCGCCCTTCAAGGGGTCATCCAGAGTGGAACCGGGACGGCGGCCAACATCGGGCGGCCTGCCGCCGGCAAGACCGGGACTGCCCAGAACTATCAGGATGCCTGGTTCTGCGGCTACGTCCCCCAGCTCACCGCCTGCGTCTGGATGGGATACCCCAAGACCGAGGATCGCCCGATGGAGAACGTGGAGGGCTTCTACCACGTGTTCGGCGGCTCTCTTCCCGCGATGATCTGGCACGACTTCATGGCCAGGGCGCTCCAGGGAACCCCGGTAGCCGACTTCGCCGCTCCCAGCTTCAGCGGGTTCAACGAGCAGCCGGAGCGGGTCGTCCCGCTCCCCCCGCCTCCGAAGCCGACGCCGAGCCCGCCATGCAAGCCCAAGCCGAAGTGCAAACCGGGCGATTGAACCACGGCCGTCAGCGAGCCGCCCGATCACCGCGTGATTGAACGGCCATCCCGGCCGGTTTATAGATAGCCGATGCCTCCACCGACGGGGTCGCGCCGCTCGCGGTCGACCGATCCCAACCCCACGACACTTCGAGCGCTACGGCGATCTCGCTTGGGTCGCCGCATCCTGCTCGCCATCCTGACGCTGTTCATCCTACTCGGCGCGAGCAGCCTCCTCGGAGCGCACACTTCCACCCGTGAGGCGTCGGGGGGCGGCTACGACCTGAAGCTCGTCTATCCCGCGGTGACGCGGCCGGGGTTGGCGGTTCGGTGGATCCTGTTCATCCACCGAGCCGAGGGATTCAAAGGCCCGGTCCGGGTGGCCACCACGAGCACCTACTTCAACCTGTTCGATTTCAACAACCTCGATCCAATGCCTTCCAAGTCGATGACCTCGAGTGAACTCTCCATCTGGGAGTTCGACCCGCCGGTCGGCGACACGTTGCGGATCACCTTCGACGCCCGGCTCGAGCCGGCCCGTCAGCACGGGAGCATGGCCACCACTTCCATCCTCGAGAACGACCTCCCGGTCGTCTCGATCCACTACCAGACGAGGGTGATGCCCTGATGGAGATCGTCGTCAGGACCGTCGTGATCTTCTTCTTCGTCCTCCTCCTCACCCGAGCGATGGGAAAGAAGGAGCTCTCCGAGCTCACGGCTTTCGAGCTGATCCTCCTGGTCACCATCGGCGACCTGGTGCAACAGGGGGTCACGCAGGAGGACCAGTCCCTGACCGGAGCCATCCTGGCCGTCGGCACTCTCGGCTTGCTGATCGTCTCTCTCTCCTACCTGAGCTACCGATGGCGGCCGATCCGCCGGGTCATCCGGGGCATCGCGGTGGTGGTGGTCAGGGATGGGCGGCCGATCGAGGACGCGATGAAGCTGGAGCGCCTGACCATCGACGACGTGATCGAGAGCGCCCGACAACAAGGCATCGACGACCTGGGGAAGGTGAAACTTGCCGTCCTCGAGCCCGACGGGAAGTTCTCATTCATCCAGCGTGACGGCCGGCAGGAGCACGAGGACGCGGGGAAGAAAACCGTGTGAGCGGTTTCGTCGGGCAGCTGCCGGCCTCAGGCCGAGGGCTCGAGGATCCAGAGCGACTCGGGCAGGTACGGGTGGAGGGCCTCCGGTAGCGCCACCGAGCCATCCTCGCGCTGTCCGTTCTCCAGGATGGCAATGAGCGTTCGGCCGATGGCGCAGAGGGTTCCGTTGACCGTGTGCACGGGTCGGTTGCCCTCCGAGAGCCGAACCCGGACCTCCAGGCGGCGGGCCTGAAAGTCGGTGGTGTTCGACGTCGAGGTGATCTCCCGGTACCGGCCCTGGCCGGGCATCCAGGCCTCGATGTCGAACTTCCTGGCCGCGGAAGCCCCCAGGTCGCCGATGCACGTGTCCACCACTCGGTACGGGATGCCGAGTGCCTGGACCCACTCCTCCTCGAAGGCGAGGAACTGCTCGTGCTCGGCCCGCGATGAGTCGGGGAGGACGAAGCTGAACATCTCCAGCTTGTCGAATTGGTGGACCCGAAAGATCCCCCTTGTGTCCTTCCCGTAGGAACCGGCCTCTCGCCGGAAGCACGTCGAGTAGCCCACGTAGCGGCGCGGCAGGCGGTCGTGTTCGAGGATCTCGTGGGCGTGGAACGCAGCCAGAGGGACCTCGGCGGTCCCAACCAGGTACAGGTCGTCCTCGCGGGTTGCGTAGATGTTGACGGCATCGGTGGGGAAGAAGCCGGTCCCGAACATCGCCTCCTCCCGAACCAGGACCGGAGGAACGATGGGGGAGAATCCCCGGGCCTCGGCGAACTCCAGGCCGAGTTGGACCAGGGCGAACTGGATCCGCACGGCAGGGCCGGTCAGATAGGCGAATCGCGCACCCGAGGTTCGAACCCCTCGGTCGATCTCGATCAGCCCGAGTGACTGTCCGATCTCGACATGGTCCTTCGCGTCGAACCCGAAGGAAGGTGGTTCGCCCCACCGCCTGATCTCGACGTTGTCCTCCTCGGTCTCCCCCTCCGGGACGCCCTCGTCGGGGACATTGGGCAGGCGGGCCAGCACGGTGGTCAGGCCGTCCTCGCTCCGAGCAAGGTCCGGCTCGAGGGCGCCCAGAGCTACAGAGACCGAGCGGAGGCGCTGGATGACGGCATCACGTTCCTCGTCGGTCGCGGCCGCTTTGATCTCCTTGGACCCGCGGTTCTGCTCGGCCCGGAGCTCGTCGACCTGTACGGTCAGCTTCCGGCGCTCCTCGTCCAGGACGAGGGCACGATCGAGCTCCTCCACGGCCCCGCGCCTGGCCATGGCTTTCCGAAAGGGCTCCGGATCCTCCCTGATGGCCTTCAGATCGAGCAAGGCAACTAACGGGTCCGGGCCACGGCGTCTCCGGAGAACGCGCCCTCACCGTCGGCGGAAGAGTCCATGCGAGCGGTCACCTGGCCTCGGCCCGCAGTTCCGCCCTGGGCCCCCTGTTGGTCCATGATCGACTGTCCGGAGAAGATGGCCCCCTCCGCGATCGCCAGGACCTTCGAAGTGATGTTCCCGTCCACCCGGCCGCCCTTGGCCAGCTCGGCCTTGTTCTTCACCATGATGTTGCCCTTGAAGCGCCCGGCCACGGTGGCGTTCTGCGCGTCGATGTCGGCCTCCACCTGGCTCTGCGACGAGAGCACCACGTCGCCGTCGGCGTTGATCTTCCCCTTGACCTGGCCGTCGATCCGAAGAGAGCCGGCCGAGACCAGCGTCCCTTCGATTCGAGCGCCCTGCCCGATCACAGTGACCTCGGATCCAGGTGTCTCCTTCACGAGAACCTCCTTCGGATCGATGGGCTCTTGACGTCTCTCCTCTCCTTCACCCCGCCTGAACATCTCTCACCCCTCCCTCATCTCCTCCCCGGACCCCCTTATCTCGGTAGTCCGCCTGGACCTCCTGATCTCTGGTCGACAGAGCCTCTTGGATAGCCTGCCTCTCCTCGTCCGAGAGGTTGTGGGCACTGGCCCCGCCGCTCACCCGCTTCGCATAGCACCGTGTGTCCTGGCGTCCGTTGATCGAGGTGATCACGACCCCGTCCCCGTGCCCGTCGAGGAGGGCCGCAGAGAAGGACAGTCGCCCGCCCATGTCCTCGAAGGCGTCGAATCGCACCAGCCCGATGTGGCGGATGGACTCATCGGCGAGCCCACCGAGATGGCGCTCCCCCAGGGCGAGCTTGCGGGCGGCTCCCTCCAGGCGTTCGATGGCCTTGGCCTGCTCCTCCAGCAGGACCGCGACCTTGCGGCTGCTGGGAAGACCCGACCGCACTCTGCTGCGCCGCCCTCTGACAGCGGCGGGAACGAGGACCACGATGACCAGGATCATCAGGACCAGGGTCAACAGGACCAGCACGGAAAGGGTCGAATTGGAGAAGTGCATCGGTCCTTATCGGGGAAGGTGGACGTGGTTCCTATGTGAGGCGAAGTATACGATGGGGCTCCTCACGAATCCGGGAAGGAGGTCACGGTGATTCCTGCCGCTCCTTCGCCAACGCACGCGAGATCACCTCGAAGGTTCGTGTAGTGCGCCTCGCCTACTTCGACTGCTTCTCCGGCATCTCGGGAGACATGGCTCTTGGGGCGCTGGTCCACGCCGGCGCCGACCTCGACGAGATCCACGAGGCTCTGTCTGCCTTCCCCATCGACGACTTCGACCTGGCCGCAGAGGAGGTCGATGTCCGCGGTATGCCCGCCCTCACCGTTCACGTCCACGCCGGCCCTCAGGGAGTCATCCGGACCTGGTCCAGCCTACGGTCGCTGCTCGACGAGGCGGACCTGCCGGCCGGGCCTCGGCAGACCGCCCATCGCATGTACCATCGCCTGGCCCACGCGGCCGCGACGGTGCACGGCAAGGATGCCGAGCTGGTCACCTTCCACGAATTCGGAGACGTCGATTGCCTGGTCTCGTTCGTCGGCTGCGCCCTGGCCATGGAGATGCTCGGGGTGGACAGGGTCTTCGCGTCACCGGTACCCACCGGCATGGGCATGGTCCGGACCGAGCACGGGATCATGCCGATCCCCTCTCCGGTCGTCATGGAGCTGCTCCAGGGCGTCCCGACCTACTCACGGGGCGTGCCGGTCGAGCTAGTGACTCCAACGGGTGCAGCCATCCTGTCGGCTGTCTCGGAGGGGTATGGGGACATGCCCATGATGCGCGCGGACCACGTGGGCTACGGAGCCGGACCCCTCCGGCCGGACTTCCCCAACGTTCTGCGGGTGGTGGTCGGCGAGGAGCAACGGGCCGGGACGGGAGCGCGGGTCGCAGTGACACTCCCGGACCTGCTTGCTCAAGGCGACGTGATGATCCAGACCACCCTCGATGAGTGGAGTGCCGAACGATCCGAGCGGCTCCTCGACGAACTGGCCGAGTCGGGCGCCTCGGATGCATGGATCACCTCAGTGGTGGGCCGTGGGGGCCGGCCGCACCTCCTGGTTTCGGCCGTGGCTCCCGCTGAGCGGCGAGATCAAGTGATGGGGTGTCTGCGCGACTCCGGCATCGGGGGCGAGATCAGAATCAGCCCCGTCTCTACCGCTCCCAGCACCGATTAGGCCAGGACACGGGTCAGTCCGAATGAAGCTCGACCTGCTCGGACCGAGCCTCGGCTCCCACCACGGCTGAACCCTTCGACTGGACGGGAGCGGCCGCCCTCGTGGCTGCCTCATCCTTCGACTGGCGCACCGGGTCGCCGTTGACGGCGCCCGCGGTCGTGCCCATGAACCTCTCGGCGAGGGTCCAGGTCATGTGCTCGAGCCTGGCAGAGAGTCTCCGGGCCTCGGTTCTCATCTGGGCCATCACCAGGAGCCCAGCCCCGAACACCACCAATGCCACCCCCGCCGCTCCTCCCGAGATCAGGTAGGGGATCTGGCAGTCGACGCACGTCTTGCGGGCCGCGCCGGCCCATCCGAACGCGATGGCAGCGAATCCGGCCGTGCAGAAGGCGAGGCCGAGCAACCGGGCAAGCCGGGCCCGCCACTCGGCTCTGCGAATCGGCTTCGGCGGCGGGGCTGGTTTCACCTTGCGTCGCTCCATCCTGCGATCCTCGCTTCCTGCGGGCGAAGCCAGCCAGGTTCAGGGCTGAGCCTGGTCTTCGTTTCGTGTGCGGGCGATCACCTTCGCGAATCCCCGATGGGCGGTCTTCCCCAACTTGCCGACCGCCCGCAGCATCAGGCCGGCCAGCGCGACAGGTGCCGGAGTCAGGGTCGGCTGCAGGGATCGCCACTCCGGTTCGGGAAGCGGTTCCTCTGCGATCTCGGGCTCGGGCTCGAAGACCGCGTAGGCCACCGCCGCAAGGACGATCATGCCCAGGGGAAGAAGCAGCCACACGAACCGCGGAAGCTGCGGAACGGTGAGCGCCACCGGCTGGGTCTGGGTAGCGGAGCCGGCCGAGCCCCTCTTGGGTGCGGGCGACCCGGCCCCGTAGTAGATCTGCCTGGAGGTGATCGTGCGATCCTGCGGCCCGAAGTACACGGTGCCACCGCCGTAGTAACTCGGCGGGAAATACGACGGAACATCGTACGGATCCGGGCCGAGATCGCGTCCCGAACCTCCGGACCCACCGGAGCCGCCCGAGCCGCCACCGCCTCCATCACCACCGCCGCCGCCACCGCCACCGCCGCCACCGCCAGGGGGAGGTGGGGGTGGCGGCTTCTCCTCCGAGAAGAACTTCGCGATCCCCGAGTACCCCGAGTCCGTGACGAGGACGGGGACCACCAGGACCTGATAGCTCCCACTCGGGCTGGAAACGCTCACCGCCTCCGACATACTGACCACCTGAGTCGATGACTTCAGGAGCTCCCCTCCCTTGTAGAGGTAGAGATCGAAATTGTCCGTAGAGCTCTTCCAGCCGATGGAGATCGAGGTGCTCCCCGTGTGGTCGTCCCAGTACCCGGAAGAGACGGCCACCGTGAGGTCGAAGTAGTCGCACTTCTCGTGGTCGCACAGGCCCGGCGCGGGCACGGCGCCGAGGGCGAAGTATTTCCCGGCCCAACCGTCGCTCGGGTCGGAAGGTCCGATGCTTCCCGACGAGGGAGAAGCGGCATAGCCGACGCCCGCCATCCCGAGGATCACCGCCGCCACCGCGGCCGTGACGAGGGTTCGAGGTGCGTTCATCCGGCGCCCCCTGGCGTCGCCCATCCCGGGTCGCGGGCCGCCCGTTTACACTTGCCTTGGTGAGTGGATAATTATAACTAGTCCTCTCGCTACCATACAAATCCCCTCCCGTTGGCGGGGGCAAACGCGGAAGGTATGAATGCGGCGAAAAACCGGAGCTCGGCGGGCATGAACGGGCTCGGGGCCGGTGCGAGCAGACGCTCCAATCGCTTCGTTTGCCGGCGATCCCCTGAGGGAAACGACTTCGTCGGGATGCGCCGCCTCCTCAGGCCGGCCCCGCTTCTTGCCCTCGTCGCCCTCCTCGCTGGGGGCTGCGGGCAGATCGGGGCGGCTCGAACCCACGCGGGAGCCTCCAAGCCGGGGCGGTTGGTTGCCCCCCAGAAGCCGTCGCCATCGATCCGCCTGAACGGGGAGAACGACGGGCCGCTCCCCTCCGTGGAATACGTGGTCTTCCGGAGCAAGAAGGTCATGAGGATCACCAAGGGAAAGAACCCCCTGCGGACGTGCCCGGTGCACGGGAGGGGGTTCTTCTCGCGAGACTTCGGTGCTCCTCGATACGCCGGCGGGTATCACCCGCATGCCGGCAACGACATCTTCGCCGATAGGGATACTCCGATCGTGGCCCCCTTCGACGGCGTCGTGGTGGCCACACCGAATGCATTGGGAGGCCAGGCCGTGAAGCTCTACGGCGCCCCGGGGTACGTGTACAACGCACACCTGAGCGCGTACGGGAAGCTCGGAGCTGTCAGGGCAGGCGAGGTCATCGGGTTCGTGGGGAACACCGGAGACGCCCTGGGCGGGCCCCCCCATGATCACTTCGAGTTCCATCCGAGGAACGGACCGGCCGTGGATCCCTACCCTTACCTCCTGGCCGCCTGCGCTGCGGCCAGGCATTGAGGCCTCAGGGGTGCACGCGCGGAGTTGAGGGAATGCTCTAGGGGCGAATCGGCTACGACAGGAGGTGGCTGGATGGACGAGCAGCGCTATCGAGAGCTCATCCACAAACGGGACACCAGCGGCCTGACCGCCCGGGAGGCCGACGAGCTCGGCAAGATGCTCGCCGAACGCGACGGCCGCCCGTACAGCGGCGCGTCCGGGCGGGACCATCCCGAGGCACAGACCGAGGAGCCCTACAGCGAGGCGGAAGTGAAGGAACTCAAGCAGCACCCGGACGTCCGGGAGGCTCCCGAGGAGTCCGAGCAGGCGAGCTGAATCTCACGAAGACCTGACCCCTTCCCGCGAGGATAGAACCGGGCGACCCCTCGCCCGTACTACCGAAGGAGAGTGATGGGCCGCTCGACCACCGAACCTCGGCTGCTGTCGAACCGTTACTGGATCGAGGACTTCCTCGGTCAGGGCGGGATGGCTCGGGTCCATCGCGGCACCGATCTCGTGCTCGATCGAACGGTCGCCGTGAAGATCCTCGGCGATCCCATGGTTCGGGATCCGCAGGCGGTGAGGCGCTTCCGCCGGGAAGCCCAGGCCGCAGCTGGGCTCAGCCATCCCGGGATCGTCGCCGTGTACGACACCGGCTCCGACGACGGCGTCCATTACATCGTGATGGAGTACGTGACCGGCCGGACGCTCGCCGGCGTACTGCAGGAAGGCGGGGCGCTCGAGGCCGAGCGGGCCCTCGGTATCGCCTCGGCCGTCGCGGCTGCCCTGGCCCACGCCCACGACAAGGGGATCGTCCACCGAGACGTCAAGCCCGGGAACATCATGATCACGCCCTCAGGCGAGGTGAAGGTCATGGACTTCGGCATCGCCAGAGCGGCGAGCTCGGACACCCTGACCCAGACGGCCTCCGTACTCGGGACCGCGACCTACTTCGCGCCGGAGCAGGCCCGGGGGGAGCACGTGGACGCTCGTTCCGACCTCTACGCGCTCGGGGTGGTCCTGTACGAAATGCTCACCGGCCGTCCACCCTTCGCCGCGGACTCCCCGGTCGCCGTGGCCTATCAGCATGTTCGTGAGGAGCCCACCCCTCCATCGCGGCTGAACCCGGCAATCGGTTCCGCCGTCGAGGCCATCGTGTTGAAGGCGATGGCGAAGGATCGCGCCGTTCGGTATCAGACGGCGGAGGAACTGGCTCGGGACCTGCAGCGTGTCCGGGGCGGTGGGTCCGCTGCGACCGGCGCGCAGTCCGCTCCTGCACCCGCGACGCAGCCGGTCACCGTCGACGGGACGGCAGTGCTTCCCGCGGGCCCCGCTTCGTCGCTTCGCCGCCCCGCGAGAGGACCTCGGTGGGCGCCCTGGGTGATTGCCCTGGCCGTACTCGTGGCCGTCGCACTCGTGGCGACCCTGATCGTGGCCGGTCTGGCCCGCCGGCCGGCCGGAGGACTCGGGCCGACCTCGCCGACCGCCACCGCTCCCAACACAGGACCGACCCCGACCTCCCCCAGTCCCATCGGCCCAGTATCGGTTCAGGGCGCCCTGGATCAGCTTGCCTTGATCCTGACCCAAGGTGTCTCCAGCGGAGCCCTGTCCAGACACGCGGCCAACGAAATCGGCAAGGACATCGAGGGAGCCCTGAAGGAGTATGAGGGTGGCGACCTGGAGAAGGCCCTCCAGAAGCTGGACGAGCTTCAGGGCAAGGTCGCAGAGCTGGAGGCCAAGGGGCAGATCGCACCCGACCGCGCCGAGCAGCTCAACCGGGGAATCTCAGACCTCCAAGCCGCCATGCGATCGGCTCCACCCTCGGATGAGGAAGGTGACGAGTAGGCCCGCTGGACGCGGGCGAACGGACTCAGGTATCCCGGTACTTGACCAGCCGAACAGTCGTCCCGGGGCGGGTGGGCGTTCCCCTGACGATCGAGAGCTCGTCCACCAGCGCCGCAACCAGGGGAAGGCCGAGCCCCCGGGACCGGCCGCTGAATACCAGTCCCTGAGCCGCGAAGACGCCTTGGTCTCGTATCTTGACCTCCGTGGGCCGCTGCGGGCCCCCGCTCCACGACACGATGAAGCTGTCACCATCGGCATGCTGAATCGCGTTCGCGCACACCTCGGAGACAGCCTGGACCAGGTCGTCCGTGTCGCGTCCGTAGAGAGCAGCGCCTTCGGCTCGCTCTCGGATGAAGCTGCGGACGTCCCCGAGCGAGATGGGTTCTGCTGCGAACGACCGCTTCGTCGCGGGCATCCTCGGGCTCGATCGGTCTGTGGTTTCCCGTGAGAGCGCCATGGAAAAGGGCCTCCTACTCAGGTTTCCCGCTGTCCCCCCACCGAAACCCCCGTCCTTGGTCAAACCGGTGAGATGAGACCCCTGGACCTCGGGGCTTGGGCCATCCCATCTCGGCCTTGCGTCGTAAGAACCTTTCCTTGCTCTCTGCCGTAAACACAAGCGGAACCCGGGTCGTCGCCGAATCGTAGAGCGAGAATCGTCCGGTCCGGTGTGGAGGCGAGTGAGAGGGTCGACTGCGCAAGCGTCGGGCGGGCCGTCCGGAGATGGTCCGGTCAAGCGCGGCCTCCGCGGCCTGCGAGCTCGGCTGGCCGCGGTGGGAAGCGCGCCCTGGCTGAAGGCGCCGATCCTGCTCTTCCGGTTCCCGGGTCTGCTGCTGGCGATGGGAAGCGCCGTGCTGATCCTGGCGGTGGCCAGCGCCGCCGGCCCGATGTTCCTGTCGTCCGCCGGGAACGCCACGCTTCAACGCACTCTCGCAGAGTCATGTCCATGGGACACGGGGTTGGAGATGCGAATTCCGGCCCCGCTCTCGGGAGTGGACTTCTTCTACTACGGCCTGGGCCCGCCACCCAGCGGCCCTGCCCCCGGTGCTGTGGCCGCTCTGCGCACTGCCGACTCGCAGGTCCGTAAGAGCTTCGGCCCCGTCTCAAGGACCCTTCCGGTTCGCTGGTACGTGGTGGGGTCCTCGGTCCAGGCCACCAAGCCGGGCTCCGGCCGGGGGTTCGGTTCGGTACGCCTGCTGACCAAGGATGCCGCGCTGAATCACATCGCGAAGGTGTCCTCGGCGGGCGGGGAAGGCGTCTGGGTCCCGGACACGGTCGCGAACGTTCTGCACGTGAAGGCTGGGGGCAGGATCACGCTCGAGGGATTCGGAACGCCTGTCAAGGCCAGGATCGCCGGCATCTATCGGAATCTGAGCACCATGCCCCGAACTGAGTTCTGGTGCGGGCAGGAGCGCCTGATCTACTCCTACAGCGCCTTCGCCAGGAGGCCTCCCCCGCCATTGATCCTGGCCGATCGGGACACATTCCTGCGGATCGGGAACCGCCTGGGCGAGAAAGGCGCACTCGTGTACTGGAACGTCCCGATAAGGGCCCAGGGCTTGACGGTCACCCAGGCGCACCAGGCAGCGGCCGATATTCAAGCGATGGTCGACAAGCTGTTCCGCAGAGGCTTCGGATCTCAGATCCAGTTTGGACTCCCGTTCACTGCCGATCTGGCCTCGGCAACCGAGGATTCCATGCGGGGATCCGTCGAGACGGTCTCATTGGCCGGCCGCTTGGTGGCACTCATCGTCATCGGGGCCGCGGGGATCTATTGGGTCAGCCGGCGGAGGCTCGAGGTTGGGCTGCTCACGGCCAGGGGAGCGAGTCCATCGAGCTTGGGCGTGAAGGTCTTGCTCGAGGCGCTGCTGGTGGCGATCTTTGCCGGCGCCGCCGGGTGGCTCGTCGCTTTGTGGTTGGTACGGGGGCTCGGCCCCTCCCCGATGCTGGACGCGAACGCGCCCACGTCCGCCCTCCATCAGGTCATCTGGACGGTGGCCGTCGCCCTGGTCCTGCTGGCGGTCATTGCAGCGCTCGCGGTACGCAAGGAGAGCGAGATCACGGTATCCAGAGCCCGCCAGGCCCTCTCGCGAGCGCCGTGGGAGGTGCCGGTGCTGCTCTTGGCCGCAGCGTCGCTGTACGAGATCCTCAGCCGCAAGCCTCCTCACATCACCGACGTCCGAGTCCCTGTCAAGCCCGACGTGCTGATCCTTCTGTTTCCGATCCTCTTCATCACGGGTACGGCCGGAGTGGCCACCCGCGTTCTCCACCGGTTTCTTCCGGGGCTGCGCTCGGCCGGACGCGGATGGTCCCCGGCTCTGTACCTCAGCTCTCGAAGGCTCTCCTCCGCTCCGCAGGCCGCGCTGACCTTGCTCATGGTCGCTGCGCTCGCCATCGGCATCCTCGCCTACGCCGGGGCCCTCACCGCGTCACAGGCCGCTTCCGCCGACGCCAAGGCGGAGGTGTTCGTGGGCAGTGACGTGGCGGCGAACCTGGCCGTCTCTCGACCTCTGCCCGGCAGACTTCCTTTCCCCGCGACCAAGGTCACCCGGGTCACCACGGGCGAGTTAATGGGCCTGCCGCACGGGACGAACGGTGTGGACGTGCTGGGCATTGAGCCGGCCACGTTCGCACGGGTGGCGTACTGGGACAGGACCTTCGCCGACTCGTCGTTGGAGGTACTGATCGAGGACCTCCAGTCGGCCCCCCGGCGGCCGCTTCCGGCGATCGCCGTTGGCGACGCCATCCGGCCGGAAGGGACGATCCAGGTCGGAACCAAGCAGGTCCCGTATCGGGTGGTGGGCGTCGCTCGTGACTTTCCCGGACTGCATGCCGACCAGCCGATGGTGGTCACCACGCGACAGGTCCTGCAGGACCGGGATCTGCACGGCATCGAGCAGCTGTGGGCGAAGGGCGACTCCGGCCCGATCCTGTCAACGTTGCAAGAGACCGGTTCGATCATCGAGGGGAGCGAGGCGCTGGCGGCCGAGACAAGCCAGCTCCCCCAGTTCACGTCGCTGCGGTGGGGACTGGGCTTCTTGCAGGCGCTGGGGGTCCTGACCGGGCTCATCGCTCTGGGAGGGATCCTTCTCTATCTGGAGTCGCGGCAGCGGGCCCGCGAGATCTCCTACGCGCTGGCCCGCCGGATGGGACTCTCTCGACGCGACCATCGCCTTTCCGTGGCGTTCGAGCTGGCGGCCATGCTGGCGGTTGGGGTCGTGCTCGGGGTGGCGCTGGCGTGGCTCGCCGCCCGGCTCGTGTACGGCAAGCTGGATCCCATGCCGCTGCTTCCTCCTTCCCCCCTGTTCCGCTCCCCCTCTTTCCTGATCGGGCTGACGGCGCTGTCCGCGCTGGCCGCCTCGTGGATCGGGGCTTGGCGAGTCCAGCGCACGGCAGAACGGGTCAACGTGGCGGAGGTGATGAGGGTTGCCGCCTGAGGGACCCCCCACGTCGTCCGGCGAGCCGGCCGTGTCCCGTTCCTCTGGCGTCTCCGGCTCCTGCTCGGGCCTGGTCAAGATCTATTGGAGTGCCACGGGCGAGGTCCACGCCCTGAAGGGGATCGATGCCTCGTTCCCCTCGGGAGCGATCACCGCCGTGGTTGGACCGTCGGGATCGGGGAAGAGCTCGCTGCTCCGGATCCTGGCGTGCATCGACCGTCCCACGGCAGGGCAGGTTCGCGTGGGGGAGGTGGACGTCTCCGGCCTGAACGCGCGGAGACGCCGGGCCATCCGCCGGCGCCTGATCTCCTACATGTTCCAGCGGCCCTCCGACAACCTGGTGTCGTATCTGACCGCCATCGAGCAGCTCGAGACGACGGCCCGGCTGCGCGGAAGGAGCGGACGGCGGCGAGGTCACCAACTGCTCGAGACGCTGGGCTTGGGCGGAAGAGAGCAACACCACCCCCACCAGCTCTCCGGCGGCGAGCAGCAGCTGGTGGCGCTGGCGTCCGCGGTGATGGGCGACCCCGCGTTGGTCGTGGCGGACGAGCCAACGGCCGAGCTGGACACCGCCTCCGGAGAGGTGTTGATGGAGATGGTGAAGGCGCTGGCGAATCAGGGCGCAAGCTTCGTCGTGGCCACCCACGACCCGGTGGTGATGAAGGTGGCCGACCGGATCTACTCGCTCCGCCACGGAGCCTTGGAGGCCGAGACCAGAGAGGATCGTGCGCTCTCGGTCATCGATGCGTTCGGCCGGATCCAGCTTCCTCCCACCGCGCTGAAGCTCTTCCCCGACCACCGGGCGGTCATCTCGGTCGATGACGGAGAGGTGAGGATCACGCCGCCATGACCGAGGTGAAGGAAGGAGCCGCGATGAACCGAGGGCCCTTGCTTCAGCCGCTGCTCGAGGTCCACGGTGTATCGAAGTCGTTCAGACGAGGACCAGAGGAGGTGCACGCCCTTCGGGACGTCACGTTCTCTGTGGGAGCCGGCGAGATCACAACTCTCCTGGGGCCTTCCGGTTCCGGAAAGAGCACGCTGCTCGCGGTGCTGGCAGGGTGGGAGCGGCCGGACGCCGGCGCGGTCGTCTGGTGCGACGGCGGGCCGCCTCCGGCGGAGCGGCTGTGGTCCGACCTGGCCGTCCTGCCGCAGACGCTCGGGTTGCTCGAAGAGTTGTCGGTGCGCGAGAACGTCGAGCTGCCTCTACGGCTTCGTGGGGTGCGCGGTGGCGGACACGACAGAGTGGAAGGGTTCCTGCGCTACCTCGGGCTGGACCATCTGGCCGATCGGATGCCGTCCGAGGTCTCCATCGGGGAGCAGCAGCGAGCCGCCCTGGCCAGGGCGCTGCTGCTGGCTCCTCGCCTCTTCCTGGCCGACGAGCCCACCGGCCACCAGGACGAATCGTGGGCCAAGGTGGTGTTCAGGACGATCAAGCTGGCCGCCCGGAAGGGAACGGCCTGTCTGATCGCCACCCACAACCAGGAGGCGCTGGCGATCGCCGAGGTGAGCCTGTCGATCCGCGACGGCGCCGTCGGACGCGAAAAGGCCCGCCCGCAGCCCTGAGTGCGGGAAGCCTGAGCGTGCGCACGCAGCCGGTCGAGGGCTGCAAACGCTCTGAGGTGTGAGGCTGGCTTATGATGCCCCGGTCGGAGTGGGGGGGGAAACCTCGGAGAGTGGTCTTGGCCCAGGACCAGTTCGATCAGCAGAGCGGCCGGGCACGTCTCGGCTTGCCGGAGAATGCGCAAGGCGTGCTGCCGAGCCAGTCGCTGGAAATGGCTGTCGAGCAAGGCATTATCGATGCGGGTGAGTTCAAGATTCCGACTTCGAGTATTCAGCCCGCCAGCATCGACCTCCGCCTGGACGAATTGGCTTATCGGATCAGGTCCAGTTTCCTTCCCGACAAGCGGCCCGTCGAGGTAAAGCTCAAGGAGTTCGTCATTGACGAATTGGATCTCAGACGCGACGGCGCGGTCCTCGAAACCAATCGCCCCTACCTCGTCCCCCTGATCGAAGAGCTGAATCTACCCGCGGACGTTCGTGGGAAGGCCAACCCCAAAAGCTCTACGGGCAGGCTCGACGTCTTTACCCGAGTTATCACCGACGAGAGCTTTCGCTTCGACGAGATCCGGGCCGGCTACAGAGGACGCCTCTATCTGGAGATCGTGCCGCTCTCTTTCACGGTGAAGGTGAGGCAGGGGCTTGCGCTGAATCAGCTCCGACTGTCCGTCGGCCGGTCCGTCCTGACTGATGAGGAGATCCGAGCGGTCCACGAAGAGGAGCCCATCCTGTATCGGGGCGGACGGCCCGCCGCGAGCGGCGATTTCGCAACCGCAGGCGGTCTGTTCCTCAGCCTGGACCTACGAGGCGACGCGACCGGTCGGGTCGGATACCGCGCGAAAGACTACGCACCCGTTCTGGACATGGCCCGTTTCGCCGAATACGACTGGGAAGATTACTGGGATCCTGTTCACCGCGAAGACGGAGACCGGATCGTGCTCGCGCCTGAGCGCTTCTATCTCTTGCTTTCAGAGGAGGCGGTGCGGATTCCTCCTGGCTACGCTGGGGAAATGGCGGCATACGATCCGACCAGCGGTGAGTTGCGAACGCACTACGCGGGGTTTTTCGATCCCGGGTTTGGGTTCGACCCTGCCGGCGGGTTCCACGGATCGCGCGCCGCGTTGGAAGTGCGCGCCCACGATGTTCCGTTCATGATCGAGCATCGACAGCGAGTGTGTACGTTGACTTTCGAACGGATGGCTGAGCTTCCTCGCGTCCTGTACGGCGAGTCGATCGGGTCCTCTTATCAGCAACAGACCGACACATTGGGGAAGCAATTCAGGCAGCCGACCCTTGAAACGGAAACGCCTCGGCAGCGCTCGCCGAAGCCAGATCACCCGGTGCTGTTCGATGACCCAAGTACCAGCGACACCGAATAAAACGGGTGATCGGCCGGTGCAGCTCGTCGAAATCCGCTTGTGCGGGTGAGAGGATTTGAACCTCCATGGGCTTACGCCCACACGGACCTGAACCGTGCGCGTCTGCCAGATTCCGCCACACCCGCGGTGGTAGTGATGGTAGCAGCCGCTCCTACATCGCAAGAAGGGGAGTAAGGCGAGCGGCCCTGGATATAATCCGGCAAAAGTACCCCATCTACCTGCGCAAACGATCGTGGGCATCCTCTCCGAATTCGAGCGTCGCCTGGAAGGCGCGATCGAGGGCCTGTTCACCAAGGCCTTCCGCACCGGCCTGCAACCGGTGGAGCTGGCCACCCGCATCCTCAGGGAGATGGAAGCGAACAAGACGATTGGCGTTCGGGACGTCTGGGTGCCGAACGGCTACGTCTTCTACCTGTCCCAGCCCGATCGGGATCGTTTCAGCGGCACGGAGAAGCACCTTCGTCGCGAACTCGAACAGGTGGTCAGAGCAGGCGCGGCCGAGCGTGGCTGGGGTCTGGTCGGACCACCGGAGGTCCAGTTCCACACCGACGCCCAGCTCAAACAGGGGGAGTTCAGGTGCGAGCCCCTACTGATCGAGGGCCCCACCACCGGGGGGGCCGCTCCCGTCCAGGCACCGACTGGCGGTGACCATGAGCCCGACCGCAAGGATCGTGGCGCCCAGCTCGTGGTGATCGAGAAGGGGAAGGCCGGCAAGGCGTTCCCGCTCGCCAAGGATCGGGTAATCATCGGGAGACTCGGCGAATCCGACCTCGTGTTGTCCGATCCCGGCGTGAGCAGGCGCCACGCCGAGGTTCGGCACGAGGACGGCAACTACGTGATCGCCGACCTCGGCTCCACGAACGGGACGATGGTGAACGAAGCGACGATCGGGGAACGGGTACTCGAGGAGGGGGACCGAATCACGGTCGGTCGAACCGTCCTGGAGTTCCGGAGGCGCTAGCTCGTGCCTCCGTTCGTCCTCACGGTCCTCAAGGTGGTCTTCCTCGCCCTCCTGTATTTCTTCATCTATCGGGCCATCCGCTCGGTCGTGGTGGACCTCCGGCCGGCCGCGCGGACACAGGCTGGTCGGGAGAAGGCAGCGGCGAAGCCGAAGGGAGGGAGAAAGGCCCCTCGGAGCCTGGTGGTTCTCGACGAGCAAGGCTCCAAGAAGGAGACGGTCCGCCTGGACGGCACTCTCCAGGTGGGGCGGGCGGATGCCTGCCAGGTTCGACTCTCGGACACCTACGTCTCCTCCTTCCACGCGCGCATCTACAGCCAGAACGGTTCGTGGTATGTGGAGGATCTGGGCTCGACCAACGGCACCTACCTGAACCAGCACCGGATCACTGCGCCGGCCGAGCTGCGGGCAGGTGATCGGGTGCGCATCGGAAAGACCACACTGGAGTTTCGACGATGACGGGGGGCGGCGGACGATTCGCGGGCCGGGGACTGTGGGACCCATGAGAGTCAAGGCGGGGGTAAGGAGCGACATCGGGCGCATGCGCCAGCGCAACGAGGACGCCTACCTCGTGAAGGACAGCCTGTTCGTGGTGGCGGACGGGATGGGCGGACACCGCGGTGGGGACGTCGCTTCCACGCTCGCCGTGGAGTCCATCGAGTCGGGTGCCTCGGCGAAGGTCACGCTGGAAGAACTGGTCGCCGAGATCCAGAAGGCCAACCGGGCAGTGCTGGAACGGGGTGAGGCCGACCGAGACCTCCGCGGGATGGGCACAACGATCACCGCCGTGATCGCCGAGGACGCCAAGGCCCACGTGGCCCACGTCGGGGACTCGCGAGCGTACCTGCTGCGAGACGGAGCCCTCCAGCAGCTCACCGAGGACCACACGCTCGTCCAGCGCATGGTTCGCGAGGGACGGCTCACCGAGGACGAAGCTGCCCATCACCCCCAGCGAAGCGTCCTGACCCGGGCCCTCGGCGTGGACGAGGACATCCCCGTCGACGAGCTGAGCCTGGACGTGCACCCGGGCGACCGTCTGCTCCTGTGCTCCGACGGGCTGACGAGCATGGTCGATCGTGGCCGCATCCAGAAGATCCTCGAGCGCGAACGGGATCCCCAGGCCGCCTGCGACAAGTTGATCGATGCCGCCAACCGGGCAGGGGGCGACGACAACATCACGGTGATCGTCCTCGACTTCGAACAGGACGGCGGCGACTCGACGACCCAGGTCGCCCCGGCCTCGGGGACGAGCTCGTCGGACGAAGACCCGCGGACGGCATCGACGGAAGGCAGGTCATCCGGAACAACCGTTGCAGCCGGTGCTTCGGAGGACGGGCAGCCGGCGACTCGCGCTGTACCCGTCGTCAAGGAAGAGGCCGAGCGGCCGCGGCGGCCGCGGATCCGGTGGCGTCGGGTAGCCGTGTGGGTCGGGGCCCTGGTCGTATTGATCGTGGCAGCGCTCATCGGGGCCCGCGCCTACATCGGGCATCAGTGGTACGTGGGTGACTCGAATGGCAGGGTGGCCATCTACAACGGGATCCCGACGGAGGTGCTGGGCTTCGAGCTCTCCCACGTCAAACAGGTCACGAACCTCGACGCGCGCCAGGCCGAGCGCCTGCAGCCATGGTCCGATCTGAAGGACGGGATCACGGCGAAGAACCTCTCGGTCGCACGAACCATCGTGGAGCAGATCCGACGTGACCTTCAGCCGGAAGGAACCGGATGATGCAGAAGCAGATCCTGGAGGATCGGACGCACGGCACGCAGCTCGCCCTCACCATCCTGGCGGTAGTGCTCTCGGTGGGCGCCTACGTCCTGGTCACCCTGGGCAAGACGGGCAAGACTCCCCCAGGCATCGGCGGGTTCGTCGCCGTGGTGGGGCTGAGCTACCTCCTGGCCCACTTTCTGACCACGCGGCTGGCGCCGGGAGCCGATCCGGTGATGCTTCCCGTGGCCGCCGTTCTGGCCGGTATCGGCTACGCCATGATCTCCCGGCTGAACCCGGGACTGGCCGAAGAGCAGTTCGGCTGGCTGATGTTGGGGCTCACGCTCTTCGCGGCGACGTTGCTGATCGTGCGAGATCACCGGGTCCTCGACGCCTACACGTACACCATCGGCCTCCTCGGGATCCTTTTTCTGTTGATGCCCATCGCCCCCGGCCTCGGCAGGGAGATCAACGGGGCCCGCCTGTGGATCCGGCTGGGACCGCTTGCCTTCCAGCCGTCCGAGATCGGCAAGGTCCTCATCGTCATCTTCCTTGCCTCGTATCTGAACGCAAAGAAGGAACTGCTGGCGGTGGCCACCCGCCGCGTGGGGCCGATCCGGCTTCCCGAGCCTCGCTACCTCGGTCCCCTCCTCGTTGCGTGGGGCGTCTCGCTGGCCGTGCTGTTCTTGGAGAAGGATCTGGGATCATCGCTGCTCTTCTTCGGCATCTTCGTGGTCATGCTGTGGGCGGCAACCGCCCGCGGCACCTACCTGGCGCTCGGCTTGGTCCTGTTCATCGCCGGAGCTCTGATCGGGTACGCGGCGTTCGGCCACGTCCAGAACCGCGTGACGATATGGCTCCACGCGTTGGCGCCCAGGTACGTCCAGGGGGACGGCTATCAGATCGCCCAGGGAGAGTTCGCCATGGCGACGGGCGGGATCGCGGGGACCGGCCTGGGGCAAGGCCATCCGGGCCTCATCCCCTTTGCCGCGACCGACTTCATCTTCCCGGCCGTCGGGGAGGAGCTCGGGCTGTTCGGCACCACCGCCCTCCTGCTGCTCTATGTCGTGCTGATCGGACGAGGGCTACGGGCGGCCGTCTCCCGCGAAGACGGCTTCAGCAAGCTGCTCGCCACCGGTTTGACCAGTGCCCTCGCCCTCCAGACGTTCATCATCGTGGGCGGCGTTACCAGACTGATCCCGCTGACCGGTATCACGTTACCGTTCGTCTCCTACGGCGGGTCGAGCCTGGTGGCGAACTTCGTCCTGCTGGCGCTGCTCGTCCGGGTATCCGCGCGGCCCCCGGCCCACGCCCGGGGCAGCCCCAGCCGAGGCCGCCCCAGACCGGTCGGTAGTGTCCGCCCTGAGGGAACCTCCGAGCCGACCGTGGTCACGTCCCAGGCAGAGGAGCCCTGATGGACAGGCAGATCCGGCGCCTGGGCTACGCGTTCATCGCCTTGTTCGTGCTGCTGTTCGCGGCCGTCAATTACATCCAGGTGTACGCGGCGAACGATCTTGCCAACAACCCGGCGAACCAGCGCCTGTTGCTCCAGGAATACGACGTCCACCGCGGGCAGATCCTGGCCCGGGACGAGCGGACCATCCTGGCCACGAGCAAGGCCACCAAAGGCAAGCTGAAATACCTTCGGGTGTATCCTCGCGCCCGCCTCTACGCCGGGATCACCGGCTTCTACTCCGTGGTGTTCGGACGCTACGGCCTGGAGCAGACGCAGAACGACTGGCTCGCCGGCCGGGCCTCCGAGCTGCTTGCCCAGAACCTGGTCGACGAGATCCTCGGCCGGGACAAACGCGGAGCCACCGTGGTCACGACGATCGACCCGAAGCTCCAGCGCGTTGCCGCCAGGCAATTGGGCTCGCTGCCCGGTGGGGTGGTGGCGATGGATCCCACGACCGGAGAAATCCTGGCTCTTGTAGCCAACCCCTCCTACGACCCGAACGATCTGTCCTCCCACGAGCTGAAGGAGGTCAGGTCGGCTCGGGCGAAGCTGCTCGAGGATCCGGACAAACCGCTGCTCTCCCGCGCGGCCCAGGAGCTGTTCCCTCCGGGTTCGACGTTCAAGCTGGTCACGGCGGCGGCGGCGCTGGAGAACGGAATGAAGCCCGACACGAAGTTCCCCAACCCGCCGGTCCTCAAGCTTCCCCAGACCACCCACGAGCTCCACAACTTCGGCGGCGAGCACTGCCTTGGAGGAGCGGCCCAGCTCACCCTGGCGCAGGCCCTGGAGGTCTCGTGCAACGTGGTGTTCGGCCAGATCGGGCTCAAGCTGGGAGCCGACAAGCTGGTGGGCCAGGCGCGGAAGTTCGGCTTCGACCAGGATGTACCGCTCGAGATCCCCTACGCCAGCGGAAGGATCCCCCCGGTCAAGGACTTCCAGAACGCGCTGCCGGCCGTGGCCTTCTCCGCCATCGGGCAGCAGAGCGTGGGGGCGAACCCGCTGCAGATGGCGCTGGTGGGGGCGGCCATCGCCAACAGGGGCGTGGAGATGACGCCGCGGCTGGTCAAGGAGATCCGTGACCCGTCCGGACGAGTGATCAAGTCCTTCCGTCCAAAGCCATGGGGTCAGCCCATCTCCCAAGGCACCGCCAAAGACCTCACCCGCATGATGATCAAGGTTGTCGAGGCGGGAACGGGCACCGCAGCGCAGATCCCGGGAGTGACTGTGGCCGGCAAGACGGGGACCGCCGAGACGACGTCGGGGAATCCCCACGCGTGGTTCGTGTCCTTCGCCCCCGCCCAGGATCCGGAGATCGTCGTCGCCGTGGTGGTGCTGAACGGCGGGAGCCTCGGCAGCGAGGCCACCGGAGGACACGTGGCCGCCCCCATCGCCCGGGCCGTGATCAGGGCGGCCCTGGGAGGCTGAGCGGATGAGCCGAGTCGATGCCGACGTTCTCCTGGGTGGCCGATACCGGCTGACCCGTCGGATGGCATCGGGCGGCATGGGACAGGTGTGGGAGGCGGAGGACACCGTCCTGCACCGGATGGTGGCGATCAAGGTCCTCTCGGAGGGGCTTTCCTCGGACCCGAAGTCCGCCGAGCGGTTCCGCCGCGAAGCCAGGGCCGCGGCCGGCCTCTCCCATCCAAACGTGGCGGGTGTGTTCGACTACGGCGAGGACGACAGCACCCAGTTCATCGTGATGGAGCTGGTCGAGGGCGAGACCTTGGCCGAGCATATCCGCCGAGAAGGCAGGCTCGATCCTCCCGAGGCCGCAAGGATCGCGCGCGAGATCGCCGCTGCCGTCGAGGCGGCCCACCAGGCCGGCATCGTTCACCGCGACATCAAGCCCGGGAACGTGATGCTCACCGACAAGGGTGAGGTGAAGGTACTCGACTTCGGCATCGCCGCCGCTTCGGGGCCCAACCTCACGGCCACCGGGTTCACCATCGGGACCGCTGTGTACCTGTCGCCGGAGCAAGCAGCCGGGAAACGGGCTACTCCAGCTTCCGACGTGTACTCGCTTGGCGTTGTCCTGTACGAGATGCTCGCCGGGCGGCCACCCTTCACGGGGGACACGCCGATCGCCGTCGCAGCCGCCCATGTCTCGCAAGAAGCGCCGGCACTCGCCGAGGAGGTGCCCGGCGTCCCCGCCCACTTGGCTCTGGCCTGCCAGAAAACCCTGGCGAAGGATCCTGCGGGTCGGCCGGCGTCGGCGGGGGAGTTCGGCCGCATGCTGGAGGTACCAGACGAGGCAACCGAGCAGAGCTCTCCCCACGTCCCACATGGCGACCCGACCTCTTCGGAACGAACCACGGCCGAGGTTCCACCTGCCGAGTCGACCGCTGTGCTCCCGCCAGCGGACTCCACGGCGGTACTTCCGGGTGCAGAGGCAGCACTCCAGGAAGTTCCGCGGAGGCCGGCGCGGGGTCGGCGGCCTGGTGGTCCCTGGAGAAATCGCGTTCTCTGGATCCTTGGAGCGATCCTGGTTGGAATGCTGCTTCTGGCCCTGGTCCTGTCTAGCTTCGTCGGCGGCGGCGTCTCCGCAGCGAGAGTGAAGGTCCCCAGCGTGGTCGGACTCAAGTTGGCCGACGCCGAAGAGAGGCTGCACGAGGACGGTCTGCAGGTTGGCGACGTCAAGCGGGTCGAGGGGCTGACCGACACCGTTGTGCGGACCGATCCGCCCGAGGGATCATCTGTCGCCCCGGGCACCACCGTAACCTTGTACATCGGAGCCCAGCCAGACACCACAAGGAGTGATCAGGGCGGCAAGGGGAAGGGCAAAGGGAAGGGGCACGGCGACGACTGATGGCTGATCAGAAGGTTCTCGGCGGGCGATACGAGATCGACTCGATGCTCGGCCGGGGAGGAATGGCCGAGGTGTACCGCGGGACCGATCGCGTCCTCGGCCGGCAGATCGCGGTGAAGATCCTGGGGACGCAGTTCTCCAAGGACAACTCATTCGTCGCTCGGTTCCGCCGCGAGGCCCAGTCCGCCGCCGCCCTCAATCATCCCAACGTGGTGAGCGTCTTCGACACCGGATCCGACGACGGGACGCACTTCATCGTCATGGAATACGTCCGGGGCAAGACCCTCTCCCAGGTCATCCGGGAGGACGGGCCCCTCATGCCGGAGCGCGCAGCGGAGATCGCGCTCGCGGTGGCAGAGGCGTTGGCCTTCGCTCACCGCAACGGCATCATCCACCGGGATGTGAAACCCGGGAACATCATGCTGACCCCCTCGGGTGACGTGAAGGTCATGGACTTCGGCATCGCTCGGGCCACGGCCTCGGACTCGCTGACCCAGACGGCCACGGTGCTCGGGACGGCCACGTACTTCTCGCCTGAACAAGCTCAGGGAGAGCCCGTCGACGCTCGATCCGACGTCTACTCGCTCGGCTGCGTGCTCTACGAGATGCTCGCCGGCCATCCACCATTCTCCGGAGAGACCGCGGTCGCCGTGGCATACAAGCACGTCAAGGAGGAGCCGGTCCCTCCGAGCCGTATCAACCGCGACGTTCCCGTGGACCTGGACGCCGTCGTTCTGAAGTGCATGGCGAAGAACCCCTCCAACCGTTACCAGTCCGCCGAGGACCTGGTGCGGGACCTGGAACGATTTCGGAGGGGTGTCCCGGTGATGGCCACACCGCTCCTCGCGCCGGAGTCCACCCAGGTGATCGAGCGGGCCACCCGCCCGACGGCTGTCCTGCCACCCCCTACCCTCGAAGAAGAGGAGAAGCGGCAGCGATGGATCGCCGGGATCATCCTCGGAGCGATCCTCCTCATCATCGCGGTGGCTCTGTTCTTCTTCGCCAGGAGCCTGCTCCAGACCGGCCAGCTCGTCGACGTCCCCAACGTCATCGATCGACCCGAGGCCGTTGCCCGCAACATCCTCCGCAACAACGGGTTCGAGGTGGGCAGGGTCGATCGCGTCGACTCGGACAAGCCGGAGGGGATCGTCGTGGACTACTTCCCCAAACGGGCCGAACATGGCAGCACGATCAACCTGCGAGTCTCCAACGGCGTCAACCTGGTGAACGTGCCGAACGTGATCTGCGAATCGAGGGGTGCGGCCATCTCCGACCTGGAAGACGCGGGGTTCAAGGTACGGGTGATCGGCAGCTTGAACAACCCCCAGTGCAACAGCCCAGGTGACGTGACTCAGCAGGACCCGCCAGGCAACAGCCGGGCCCAGAAGGGATCGGTCGTTCGGATCTGGGTCATGCCCAAGCCGTCACCCTCGCCCAGCCCCTCGCCGAGCCCGTCGCCGTCGCCCAGCCCCTCGCCGAGCCCGTCGCCCTCGCCCTCGCCCAGCGAGTCGCCCTCGGGAGAGCCGTCGCCCTAGCCCTGGTTGGCATGCCGAGAGTGTCACAAGCGTGCTGTAGCATCCCCTCACGCTGCGGCTGACGCTGCTGGCCCCTTTCCCCAACGGGAGCTGATGAGCCTGGAGTTCGTGGAGGAGCTCTTCACCGGGGAGGAGCGGGCGATCCTCGCTCCTCACTTCACCAACCTGGACGGACCGGTCTTCGCGCTGGTCGACCTGCCCGAGGTGGTCAAGGGTGCGCTGTTCGCCCGGTACTCCCGCTCAGCGAAATCGCTGCGACGCCTGTACCTGGACGAGTTCGCCCAGGGTGGGACCCCTCGCGGCTCCTCTTCCGTGGAAACCGTCGGGGTGGAGCGCGCCGAGAAGCTGTATGAGCGCGTGTTCTTCGAGTACGGGGACGACTCGGTCGCCCAGCTGGGAGGCGTCCACCTCGCGTGCGAGCAGGCTTCCCAGCTCCTGGCCAAGGTGCTCGAGTGGGGACGGCTCGCCGCCTACCTCGAGCAGTCCACGCGGTACGTGCCGTACGACGACCGCCCAGGCGGCCGGTGGCGGTATCTCGTTCCGGACGAGGTCCTGGCGGCAGGCCCCGAGTTGGCCGAACGATACCAGGCCGGTCTGGACCGGGCCTTCGAGACCTACGCCCGATGGCTTGGACCCCTCCAGGAGTTCTTCCGCGACCTCTACCCCCAGAGTCCCGAGGACTCGGACTTCGTCTACAGGATGACGATCAGAGCGAAGGCGTGCGACACGCTGCGAGCGCTCCTGCCCGCCGCCACTCGTTCCAACGTCGGCATCTTCGCCACGGCCCAGGCGTACGAGCAGCTCATCCTGCGCCTACGGGCGGATCCACTCGCGGAAGTCCGAGAATACGCCGACCTCGTTCTCGTCGAGCTTCGGAAGGTCATCCCAGCCTTCCTGACCCGGGTCGACCTTCCCGACCGGGGCGGCCGATGGAGCGAGCACCTGCGGCGCACTCGGGAGGACACGGCTGCGGTGGCCGGTGAGCTGCTCTCGGGCGTCGTCCCCGAGACTCGCGGCGAGGTGACGCTGGTCGACTTCGATCCGGACGGCGAGATCAAGGTGGTCGCTGCCGCCCTGTACGCGGTGAGCGAGCTTCCGGACGATCAACTGTTGGACGAGGCTCGCAAGATGAGCACCGAGGAGCGAACCCGGGTCCTGCGGGCATACGTGGGAGAGCGACTGAACCGGCGGCACAGGCCCGGACGAGCCTTCGAGCGCACGTCGTACCGATTCGACGTGCTCTGTGACTACGGGGCCTTCCGAGATCTGCAGCGCCACCGCCTCCTGACACTGGAGTGGCAGCCGCTCTCTCCGGCTCATGGGTTCGAAGTCCCGCCTGAGATCGAGGCCGCGGGCGCGCTCTCGGACTGGAGCGCCGTGTTGGAGGATTCAGCCGCTCTGTACGAAAGGATGAGGGAGGCAGGACTGGGGCCAGCCGCTCAGTATGCCGTCTCCATGGCCTACCGCATCCGCTTCTACATGGACATGAACGCCCGCGAGGCCATGCACCTGATCGAGCTACGGACCACTCCCCAGGGTCACCCGGTGTACAGGCGGGTGTGCCAGCAGATGCACCGGCTGATCGGCGAGGAGGCCGGACACCGAGCCATCGCCGAGGCCATGCGCTTCGTCGACCACAGTCGGGTGGAACTGGAGCGACTGGAGGCCGAGCGGAGGACCGAGGCGAAGCGCCGCGCGGTCAGCCAGGACAACTAGGCAAGGCTTAGGCGGACGCCGGTTCGGCCATCTCCAGGGAGGGAGCCGAGCAACGATGCTCTTCCCAGCGGCCGTTTCCCTCCAAGACCTTCCGGAGGGCGGCCCGAAGGTCATCGACGTCGGAGTCCGAGAGGTGGCTCGAGAAATACTCCTCCACACCCTGGAGGAACGCGGGAGTGGCCCGCTGGAGGGTCTCGCGCCCCTTGGCCGTGATGATGGCGTAGGTGACGCGCCGATCGGTTGGACAGGCCCCCCGGGTCACCAGGCCGGCCCCTTCCATTCGGTCGATCAGACGGGTCACACCGCTCTTGCTGAGCATGACGAGCCCGGCAAGGTCGAGCATCCGGAGTCTTCCTTCGGGCTCGGCAGCCAGCCGCGAGAGGACCTCGTGCCAGGCCAGCGGGATACCTCCCTCCCGTTCCAGCTTCCGCTCCAGCGCGTCCACCACCGCCGCGTGGGCCTGGAGCAACGTGATCCAGGCGCTCAGTTTCTCGGAGTCGGTGTTTCGTCCCATTTCTTGAAGAAAGATACAGGGGAAAGGTTGACAGCGCAACCATCCTCGGGATAAAGTTGCGCCCTCAACGGTTGTGGCAGGAACGAGCGGGCCCGAGCAGGGCCTGGAGGAGAGGAGGGCGCTATGCCCGACGGAACGGCCACAGAAGACACGGCGCTCAAGGACACGGCCACCAGGACGGTCGGAGGGATCGAGATCCCGGCTCCCGGCGACTGGGTCATCGATCCGGCCCACTCGAGCGTCAGCTTCGTGGCGCGGCACATGATGGTGTCCAAGGTCCGGGGTCACTTCGGGGAGTTCTCGGGAACGATCCACGTCGCCGAAGAAACCGAGCGCTCGTGGGCAGAGATCACGATCAAGGCTGCCAGCATCGACACGGGCACCGAGACCCGCGACACCCACCTCAAGTCGGGGGACTTCCTCGACGTCGAGCGCTTCCCCGAGCTCACGTTCCGCAGCCTCCGGATCGAGCCGGGAAAGGGCCCGAATTTCCGGGCGCACGGACAGCTCACCATCCGGGACGTTACCCGGCCGGTCGTGCTCGATGTCGAATACGAGGGGGCCATCCCCGACACTCGCGGGGGGACCCGCGTGGCGTTCTCGGCGACCACGGAGATGGACCGCGAAGAGTTCGGCATCACCTGGAACATGGCCCTGGAGACCGGCGGAGTGCTGGTGGGACGCAAGGTGAAGATCGAGCTCGAGGTCGCTGCGATTCAGGCGGCCGAGCAGCCAGCCTGACGATTCGCGGCCTCAAGTCCTGAGAGTGAATCCCGGAGCGGGCCCACCCGGCTCCGGGAACGACCGAATCAAGCGACGTGTCAGATCGGCATCGGGCCGGTAGAGTCGGTGGCTTGCCCAGGATGGGGTCCTGGCCTGCGCAACAAGGGGGAGGCTCTCATGCTCGAACGACTTGCCCGGTGGAGCTACAAGCATCGCTGGCAGATGCTGGGGATCTGGATCGTCGCGCTGGTGGCGATCATTGCCCTTGGCAGCAGCGCCGGCGGCGACTACTCGAACAACTTCTCCTTGCCCGGAGCGGAATCGCAGAAGGCCCTGGACCTGCTCAAGGCACGGTTCCCGGCACGATCCGGCGACACCGCCGACATCGTCTTTCGGGCCGACGCGGGAGCGAACGACCCCCGCGTCCGGACCCAGATGCAAGGACTGTTCGCCCAGATCTCGAGCCTCGAGCACGTCGACCAGATCGAGAGCCCGTACGGAGCGAACGGCGCCTCGCGGATATCCCGCGACGGCAAGATCGCCTTCGCCACGATCCAGTTCGACGTGGCCGCAGCCGACGTCGGGAAGGCCGAGGTCGACAGGATCCTGGAGCTCGGTGAACAGGCCGACGGACCTGGACTACGGATCGAGTTCGGTGGGAGCGTCATCCAGTTCGCCCAGTTCGAGCCGCCTGGCGGAGCGGAGGCGGTCGGCCTGCTGGCCGCCGTGATCATCCTGTTGATCACGTTCGGCTCTCTGCTGGCCATGGGACTGCCCGTCATGACCGCGCTCTTCGGCATCGGCATCAGCCTCGGCCTCGTGCTGTTGTTCGCCAACTTCATGAACGTGCCGAACTTCACGCCCCAGCTCGCCTCGATGATCGGCATCGGCGTGGGCGTGGACTACGCACTGTTCATCGTGACCCGCTACCGGCAAGGGCTGCAGGAGGGGCTCTCTCCCGAAGAGGCGACGGTACTGTCGATCTCCACCGCCGGCAGAGCGGTGCTGTTCGCCGGCACCACCGTGGTGATCTCCCTCCTCGGCATCCTGCTGATGGGGTTCTCTTTCGTGCAGGGGATCGCGGTGGGTGGGGCGGCCGCCGTGCTCGTCACCATGCTCGCCTCCGTCACCCTGCTGCCCGGCGTGCTCGGATTCGTCGGGCGGAACATCGACAAGCTGCACATCCCCCGGCTGCGCCGGACCGAGAACGCGTCGCGTGGATCCTTCTGGTTCCGATGGAGCCGGGTGATCCAGCGCCGGCCGGGCACGGCTCTCGTTGCTGGCCTCATCGTGCTCGGCTTCCTGATCGTGCCGTTCTTCAAGCTACGTCTGGGGGTGGCCGACGCGGGCAACGACCCCACCTCGCGCACTACGCGCCGGGCCTACGACCTCCTGTCGCGGGGATTCGGACCCGGGTTCAACGGCCCGATGCTTCTGGTGGCCGAGCTGCCCAACGGGACCTCTTCCGACGCTCTGGGCAACCTCAGCCAGGTTCTGTCCAGGACCGATGGAGTGGCCGCCGTGTCGCCGCCCATCGCCAATCGGCAGGGCAACACCGCCATCATCACCCTGTACCCGACCACGGCTCCTCAGGATGCCCAGACTGACCAGCTCGTTGATCGCCTCAGGGACAGCGTCATTCCGCAAAGCATGAGCGGGACCGGAATCCCGGTTCTGGTGGGCGGACTGTCACCGACCTTCGCCGACTTCGCCCAGAAGATCGGCGACCGCTTGCCCGTATTGATCGGGGTCGTCCTGGCCCTGTCTTTCCTCCTCCTCATGCTCGTGTTCCGATCCCTGGTGGTCCCGCTCAAGGCGGTGATCATGAACCTGCTCTCGATCGGCGCCGCCTACGGCGTGATCGTGGCCATCTTCCAGTGGGGTTGGCTGAAGGGAGTCGTAGGCATCGGGAAGGCCGGGCCCATCGAGGCCTGGGCGCCGATGATGCTGTTCACCATCCTGTTCGGCCTGTCCATGGACTACGAGATCTTCCTTCTCTCTCGGGTCCGCGAGGACTACCTGGTGAACGGACGGCAGAACGGGCTGGCCGTCGCCAACGGCGTGGCCGCGACGGGCAGGGTGATCACTGCCGCCGCGGCAATCATGGTTGCGGTGTTCCTGTCCTTCGTTCTGGGATTCCCCGACCGGGCCATCAAGCTCTTCGGCCTGGGTCTGGCCGTTGCGATCTTCGTTGACGCGACTCTCGTGCGGATGGTGCTCGTCCCAGCCACCATGGAACTGCTGGGGGACGTCAACTGGTGGCTCCCCAGGGCGCTCTCCCGCCTGCTTCCCCGGATCAGCGTGGAACGCGAGGCCGGGCCCGTTGTGGAGGCAGAGCTGGCGCTGTTCGACCAGCAGGTGGAGCCGGAACGGACGGGTGAATGACGGCGGAACGTCGGTGCACCCGCTGCTGATCCTGGCCTTCGACCGCGAGGCGGCGATCATCTCGGCACTGCTCGCGCTGATAGTCTCAGGCGTGGTCGTGTCCGTTGGCGCCTGGATCCTCCTGCGTCGTGAGCGCCGGCACGGAGTTGCCCCAGACGACCGCAAGGGCGGCGCGTAGCCCGCCGGGGGCCCCCCGCGATCGAGCCGAAGGCGAGCGAGCGGGGGTGGCGGCGTCAACAGCCGCCGTGTCGTCCACGCGCGCGGGTCACGATCCGGAGGACGCCCTCTCCTTCTCCTCTTCCTGGAGGACGCGCCTGAGAACCTTTCCCACCAGCGTCTCTGGGAGTGACTCCCTGAACTCGATCAGCTTGGGCACCTTGTAGCCGGTGAGCCCGGACTCGGCGTTGCGGCACCACTCGAGGATCTCTTCCGGTGTGGCCGTCTGGCCTTCGCGCAACACGATGTATGCCTTCACCGCTTCGCCCGTGGTCTCATCCGGAATGCCTGCCACACAGACCTTCAGCACCTTTGGGTGCCTGTAGATCACTTGCTCGATGTCGGTGGGATACACGTTGAACCCGGACACCAGGATCATGTCCTTCTTGCGGTCAACGATGTAGAAGTAGCCTTCCTCGTCCATCTTCGCGATGTCGCCCGAGAGCAACCACCTGGTGCCATCCTCGGCTTCCTTGATCATGCCGGCAGTCTCGTCGGGCCTGTTGAAGTACCCCTTCATGATCTGGGGGCCCGAGATGACCAGCTCGCCCACCTGGCCGGGCGGAACCTCCTTGCTCCAGTCCTCCAGCTCGACGATCCTGCACTCCGTGTCGGGAATGGGGAGGCCGATCGAGCCCGGCCTGGCCCGCCCGTCGAGGGGATTGGCGTGGGTGACAGGCGAAGTCTCCGTCAGTCCGTAACCCTCCACCACGGTCGCCCCAGTGATGCCGTGGAACTTCTCCGCCACCGCCAGCGGTAACGGCGCCGCCCCGGAGAGGCACGCTCGGACCGACTTGAGATCATAGTTGGGGGTCTCCTTGCCCTCGTTGATGGCGATGTACAGGCGGGGCACGCCGGGGAAGAGCGTCGGCTTCTCCTTCTGGAGGACCTTGAGCGTGGGCTCCAGCTCGAACCTCGGCATGAGCACGAGCTTCGCCGCCTTGTAGATGCCGAGATTCATGGCAACGGTCATCCCATAGGCATGGAAGAACGGGATGATGCACATGATGGCCTCCCGGCCATCACGGAGGTCCGGGAACCACGCGGCGGACTGCATCACGTTGGACACCAGGTTGGCGTGCGTGAGCATGGCCCCTTTCGACAACCCGGTCGTTCCACCGGTGTAGATCAGCCCCGCGAGGTCGGTCGTGGGATCGACGTCGGCCACGGGGGTGGCCGGGTATGAGCCCGTCATGAGCTCGTTCCACCACCGGACCTTGGCCCCCGGCGGCACGGGCGGCCACGGTTCGCCGTGGTGGCGAGCCTCCTTCTTCAGCTTCAGGGGGACCAACAGATTCAGGGGGAAGCGAACGTAATCGGTGACCTTGGTGACCAGGACCTCTCGCAAGCCCACCTCGTCCTGGACCTCGGCCACCTTCGGGTAGAGCTGGTCGAGCGTGATGCAGACCTCGATCCCGGCATCCTTGAGCTGATGGGAGAGCTCCCGCTCGGTGTAGAGGGGGTTGTTCCCCACCACGACGGCGCCGATCCGAAGCGTGGCGTAGTAGCCGATCACGTACTGAGGGCAGTTCGGCAGGACCAGGCCTACCCGGTCCCCTCGCTGGACACCCAGGGACACCAGCACCCGGCTGAATTGGTCAACCTGCTTTACCAATTGTGAGTATGAGAGCGTCTTTCCCATCGGAGCGCCGGGTAGCCAGAAGGCCAGAGCGGGGGCATGGGGGTACCGGGCAGCAGCATCGGCCAGCAGCGAATACAGCGACTTCTCCGGATAGGGAGCCAGCGACTTCGGAACGCCCTCTGGGTAGCTGGCCAACCAGGGGTGGTGATCCATCATGCGCTCCTCGACTCAGGGTGGGGCAATTATGTCGGACCGATGCCCGGAGTAGCCAGGCCCGATCGACGACCCAGTGAGGACCGCGACCGAGATAACCTCGGGCGACGGGCGGGCGACTATTCAGCAAGGAGTGGCTTCGGAGCACGGCGTGGTGAAGGCGGGTGCCCGACATATGGATGGGAGCGATCCCGAGCTTGTCTTGGCGGCCCTGCGGGGCGACCGAGAGGCGTTCGGCCGGCTGATCGCACGCCACAGGCCGCTCTTGGTGGCGGTCTGCCGCAGGGTCCTGGGCGGGGACGGACTGGCGGAGGACGTCAGCCAGGAAGCAGTGCTCCAGGCGATGCTCAGCCTTGACCGTCTCCGCCGCCCCGAGCGGTTCGGGCAGTGGCTTGCCGGGATCGGCCTGAACGTCTCCCGACGGCGGCTGCGGGAGAGAGCGGCGGCCTCGTGGGCGTGGGAAGCAGTCCAGGGCGGCCGATCAGCGCCAGCCCGAATCACGGCGGAGCCGTCGCCAGAGGAGCTCTCCGAAACTGCCGAGATCGCCGCGAGGGTGCGTCAGGCAGTGAGGGAGCTGCCAGTCGGGCAGCGACGTGCGGTCGTCCTGTACTACCTGGCCGGGATGACTCAACAGGAGGTCGCCGCCTCACTCGGCATTCGGGTTGAGGCAGTGAAGGGGCGGCTGCACAAGGCCCGGACAAGGCTCAGGGAACTGCTGCGGTCGATATGGGAGGAGGAAGCGATGGAATCAGATGGCGCTGAGTGGATCGACATGAAGGTCTCTGACGTTCGCCGGGCCCCTGCAGAGGGGGAGGCCCGCGAGCGCTTCGTCGTCCTGCTGGAAGAACCGGACGCCGATCGAGGGCTCCCGATCTGGGTGGGGCAACACGAAGGCACCGCGATCGCCATGCTCCTGGAACGGACCGAGATGCCACGGCCCATGACCTTCCGCTTCCTGTTGAGCATGCTCGAGGCGGCTGGCTCCCGGCTGGATGAGGTCCGGATCAACCGCCTATCTGAAGGGACGTTCTACGCCGAAGCCGTGCTCGAAGGCGCCCAGGGACGGGCAATCGTCGATGCCCGACCCAGCGATGCTCTTGCTCTTTCGCTCTTGGCCGGCGCTCCGATCCGGGTGAGCCAGGAGGTCCTCGAGGAGGTCGAGAGGGACGGGTCCGGGTCACGCAGCCGCTTCGATGCCGAGCGGGAACGCTACGCGGACGGCGCTGAGGAGATCGTTCGGCGCACCCGACGAGAGTGGGAGATCCAGCTCGAACAGCTTCGTTCCAGGTGACCCAGCTGAGGAGGCCCCTACACAGGCCACGGGGGGCGCGGCTCAGGCGTGGACCGGGGGAAGATGGTCGGCCCAGGGCCGGGCTTGCTCGAGCTGGGAGGAGATGCGGATGAGCACGTCCTCCCGCCCGTAGGGGGCGGCCACCTGCACCCCGATGGGGAGGCCCTCGTCGTTCCAGTACAGCGGCAGGGAGATGGCCGGCTGTCCGGTTGCGTTGTACACGGGCGTGAAGGGGACGATGCTGGCGGCCCGGAAGATGGCCTGGAGTGGGTTGTCGGGCGGCTGCTGAAACTCGCCGAGGGGCGGCGGCGGCTCGGCGATGGTCGGCGAAAGCAGCAGGTCGAAGCCGCTCGCGAACCACTCCCCTATCCGGCGCGCCCCGCCCTGGAGCCACTCGACTGCTTGGAGCAGGTTCGCCCCCGTGTAGCTTCGACCCATCTCGGCAAGCGCCCAGGTGAGAGGTTCGACGTCTTCCGCGGCGATGGGTGTGCCGGTCTTCTGGCTCCAACGGTCGAGTTCCCAGGCGAACCCGCTCGCCCAGAGGGTCAGGAACTGGCTTATGTACTCCGGGTCGCTCATACCCCCTGGGGCAGAAGGCTCCACGATGTGCCCCAGCGACTCGAGGAGCCGCGCCACATGGTCGACGGCCATCAGGCAGTCGGGGTGGGTGTCGGTAGTCCCGCCGGGCGCGTCGGTGAAGAAGCCGATCCGCAGCCGATCCGGGTCCGCCCCGACCTCTTCGGCGAAGGGCCGCACTGGCATGGGGGCAGCGTACGGATCTCCGGGCATCGGCCCGGCCACCGCGTCCAGGATCGCCGCCGAGTCCCGGACGGAGCGCGTGAGGACGTGCTGCACGTCGAGTCCGGCCATGAGGTCGCCGAAATCGGGCCCGTAGGAGGTCCGCCCCCTGGAGGGCTTCAGGCCGAGGAGCCCGCACTCGCTGGCAGGGATTCGGATGGAACCGCCGCCATCCGTGGCGTGCCCGACCGCGACCATCCCGGAAGCCACCGCAGCCGCCGATCCTCCGCTGGAGCCTCCCGTGGAGTGACCCGTGTTCCAGGGGTTGTGGGTGGGCCCGTACGCCTCGGGCTCCGTGGCCGGCAGGATCCCGAGCTCGGGCACGTTCGTCTTCCCCACGAACACGAATCCGGCCGCCCGAAACTTCGCGGCCAGATAGGTGTCCTCCCGTTCCACCCAGCCGCGTTCCTTCAGGAAGCGCATCCCTTCGTGGAAAGGATCCCCCGCCGTGTGGCAGATCAAATCCTTCACCACCATCGGGACCCCTCGGAACGGCCCGTTCGGCAGGTCCCGCGACCGAGCCTGGTCCAGCGCCTGGTCGAAGAGGGAATGGATGACCGCGTTCAGTTCTGGATTCAGCTTCTCGATGCGGACGATCGCCGCTTCGACCAGTTCGACCGGCGTGATCTGTCCCGTTCGGACGAGTTCGGCCTGGGCCATTGCATCCAGGGAGGCGAGGTCCTCCATCGAGGCGAAGGCTACGGTTCGCCTCTCGCGATGTAAAGTGCAACCTACCGATCGGTAAGGAAGATGGCACCTCTTTGAGCGAGACCGACGTGTTCCGAGAGCGGGCCCGGGCCGCCCTTCCCCCGACCGAAGGGGAGCTGCGCCTGTCGGGCCTGAGCGAGCCAGTCGAGGTGCTGTGGGATCGATGGGGCGTCCCTCATGTCTTCGCACAGAGCACTCACGATCTGTTCTTCGCCCAGGGCTACATCCTGGCGTCCGAGCGACTGTTCCAGATAGAGGTCATGCTGCGGTTCGGATCGGGAAGGCTGTCCGAGATCTTCGGAGACCTCGCCCTCCCCCTCGATCGGTTCATTCGGGCCGTCGGGTGGAATCGTGCGGCCAAGAGATTGACCGGGCAGTGGGACGACCTGTCGTGGGACATGTCCGATGCGTTCGCTGCGGGAGCGCGGGCCTGGCTGGCGCAAACGCCGGCCACGCCGGTCGAGTACGAAGTCCTCCAGCTCCATCCTTACTTCCCCGAGGGCCGGGAGGCCGCCGAGCTCGCCGCGGCGGCCTCGATCCTCCTGGCCTGGGGCCTGTCCACGAACTGGGACGCCGAGCTGCTCCGCATGGACGTGGCGGAGCATCTCGGGTGGGAGGCGATGACCACGCTCTTCCCCGAGCTCGGGCCCGAGCCGGGCGCCGTGGTGGCTGGGAAGGCCGGTGGCCCGGCCAACCGCCGGACGGCCGTCGACCTGCTCCGGGAGGCTCCCCGCTTCCCGAAGGGGCAGGGCTCGAACAACTGGGTGGTGGCGGGACGGCGGAGCGTGACCGGAAAGCCACTGCTGGCGAACGACCCTCACCTGTTCGCGCAGCTGCCCTCGATCTGGTACGAGATCCATCTGTCCGCGCCCGGCATCGACGTGCGAGGCGTCGCCCTGCCCTTCTCCCCTGGCGTGATCATTGGCCACAACGACCAAATCGCCTGGGGATTCACCAACGTCGGAGGCGACACCCAGGACCTGTACCTCGAGCAACTGTCGGAAGACGGCACCGCCGCGCTCTACAACGGCGTCTGGGAGCCGCTCACCGTCCACAGCGAGGAGATCTCGGTGCGAGGCCGCCCTGAGCCCGAGATCGTGGAGGCCAAGGAGACTCGTCACGGACCGCTCCTCGATTCCTACCTGATCGGCACGGGCGATCCGACCGTGATCGAGGGTGGCATCCGGGAGACCTACGCCCTGCGGTGGGTGGCATTGGAGGAGGGGCTGAAGCCATCGACGGTCTACCGCTTGAACACTGCCACGAACTTCCAGGAGTTCCGGGCGGCCGTGTCCGAGTGGGCGATGCCGGGTCAGAACATGGTGTTCGCGGATGTCGAGGGCAACATCGGGTACCAGTGCACGGGCTGGTACCCGATCCGGAAAAGGGGCGACGGGACCATTCCGGTCCCGGGCTGGACGGACGAGTGCGAGTGGCAGGGCTACGTGCCGTTCGAAGAGCTTCCTTTCGCGTATAACCCCGACGAGGGATTCCTGGCCACCGCCAACAACCGGATACACGACGACTCGTACCCGTACCTGATCGGGAAGGACTTCCTCCCGCCGTTTCGGGTTCGACGGATCGTCGAGCTGCTCACCCAAACCGAGACGCATGACATGGAGTCGTTCCGGCGGATCCATACGGACACGGTCTCGCTGCCGGCCCGCGAGATCGTCCCGCACCTCCTGGCGATCGAGCCTGCAGACGACCGGCAGAAGGAAGCTCTGGCTCTGCTCTCCGAGTGGGACTTCGACCTCCGGGCGGACTCGGCGGCAGCGGCGGTCTACGAGGTGTGGTGCTGCCGGATCGGCGACGCCATCCTGCTGCCGCGGCTCGGCGAGGAACTGCATCGGCACTACTTCGCCCTGCGGCAATGGACGAACTCGTTCCACTATCAGGTGCTTCCGAGCCTTCTGGGCTACCCGACGGCCACGTGGTTCGGAGGCGAAGGGAAAGCTCCCAGGGACGACCTCTTGCGGAAGGCGCTGGACACTGCCCTGGACGAGCTCACCGCGGCCATGGGCGAGGACATGGGGGGCTGGACGTGGGGAGCCCTCCACCGGGTCCGATTCGCCGGGCCGCTGGCGAGAGTCTCCGACCTGACCGAGCTGTTCACGGCCGGTGAGGTGGGGTGGGGCGGCGACGAGCAGACGGTATGCCAGGGGATGTACGAGCCGGGGGATGACTACCAGGCGGTCGTCATCCCGAGCTGGCGCCAGATCATCGATCTATCCGACCTCGATGCCTCTGTGGGCACGCACACGGTCGGCCAGTCGGGCAATCCGGCCAGCCCCCACTTCAAGGATCTGTTCCCACTGTGGTCGACCGGCCAGTACCACCCACTGCCGTTCACCAGGCTTGCAGTCGAAGCCGCCACCGAGTCGCGCCTCGTCCTGCTCCCGGCATAGCCAAGCCCAGCGGTGCGTCCTTGGGGGTAAGCCTGCGCTGATACTATGCCAAGGCTCTAGCAGGAGTTCTGTCTGATGCCCAAGTCAAAGGCCAAGCGGCGCCGCTATCAGCCCCCGCCGAAAAGGAAACCGAAGCCGAGTCCGAAATGGTTCGGCGCAGCCATCCTCATCCTCATGTTCGTGGGGGTAATCGTGATCGTGCTCAACTACCTTGGCCTGATGCCGGGCACGCACAAGCAGGCGACCAACCTGTACCTGTTCGTCGGGCTCGGCTTGATCGCGCTGGGCTTCGGCGCTTCCACCCAGTGGCGCTAGGACGATGCCGCTGATCTCGGGAAGCGATTTCCACCGGCGTTTTCCACATTTGGGGAAAACCTGCCGGCGAGGGCGCTGACGTGCCCGTCTACGAATACAGATGCCGGGCCTGCGGCTCCGCGGTGGAGGAGATCCAGCCGATGGGCGCGGCTCCCCCCGGCCCCTGCCCGAAGTGCGGCGGCGAGCTCAAGCGGGTCTACGGCCGGGTCGGTGTGAGGTTCGCGGGGTGGGGGTTCACGCGGAACGATTCGCTGGTCCCCCAGGACCGGCCGCGGAAAGACTTCCGCAAGCTCCGGGAGAAGGCTGAGGAGATCTCCGAGGGATAGGTGCTTCAGTTGTTGGCCGGGTTCACCCGGGGTCGCCGGACCACGGCCATCGGCTCGCCGCAGTGCCGAGGCACCTGAATCTCTCCGAGACGAGTCACCTGGAGCTCGGTGCCGCATTCGGTGCAGACGAAGAACACGTCGAGCTCCGCAACGTCCTCGGGCTCGATCCTCTCCTTCGGCGGGCCGGAGGTGATACCTCGTAGGAAGACCAGCCCGAGCCCTGCGATCACCACGAACAGGGCAACAGCGACGAGCCACAGCAGCCAGGCAGCAATGGCCAACACATCATCAGGGTACGGCTCACGCTTGGAAACCACCGTTGACACCCGCCGCCGCGAACAGCGGTGTTGGATGGTTCGCTACCCGAGACGCTCGATGATGGTGGCGTTGGCCATGCCACCTCCCTCGCACATGGTCTGCAGGCCGTAGCGACCGCCCCTTCGTTCGAGCTCGTGCAGCATGGTGGTCATCAGCTTGGCCCCGGTCGCTCCGAGCGGGTGACCCACTGCGATGGCCCCGCCGTTCGGATTGACGTGATCCTGGAACCAGGCTTCGGGAACCTGGAGCTCCCGCTGCCACGCCAAGACGACGGAGGCGAACGCCTCGTTGATCTCGACCACCTCGATGTCTTCGAGGTTGAGGCCTGCCCTCTCCAGGACCCGGCGGGTCGCTGGGATGGGAGCCGTGAGCATGAGGATCGGAGAGTCACCCGCCAGCGAGAACGACAAGAACCTGGCTCGCGGGGTGAGCCTCAACTCCTCTGCCTTCTCCCGGCTGGCGATCAGAACCGCGGAGGCGCCGTCAGAGATCTGCGAGGAGTTGCCGGCCGTGACCGTCCAGCGGAGCTGGCCGGGAAACATCTGCTCGAAGCTCTCGGCCTTGAACGCGGGCTCCAGGGCGGACATCTTCTCGCGGTCCGGCTCCATGCGGATGCCTTCGTCGTGATCGAGGAGGACCTGCTCGCCGCCCTGGCCCGTCACTTTGAGAGGGAGGATCTCCCGCTTGAGGAACCCCTCCCTGGTGGCCTTGGCCGCGCGGACGTGCGAGCGGAACCCGAAGTCGTCCGAGTCCTCGCGGGTGATGTTCCATTTCGTGGCGATGAGGTCCGCCGAGATCCCTTGAGGGACGAGCTTCCCTTCGTAGCGTGCGAACAGCTGCTGGCCGAACGGGTTGGCGCCCATCACCGAGGACCCCATCGGGACCCGGGTCATGTTCTCCACGCCGGAGGCCACGACCAGGTCGTACGCACCGGCCATGACGCCCTGGGCCGCGAAGTGGATCGATTGCTGTGAGGACCCGCACTGGCGATCCACCGTGGTCGAGGGGATGGTCTCGGGGAATCCCGCAGCCAGCCAGCCGTTGCGTCCGACGTTCAGAGACTGTTCCCCTACCTGCGAGACGCACCCCGTGATGTTGTCTTCGATCTGGCCGGGGTCCACGCCGGACCGGTTCACGACCTCCTTGAGAACCTCGGCGAGCATGTCGACCGGGTGGAAGTCCTTGAGGGAGCCGTTCCGCTTGCCGATCGGCGTACGGACGGCCTCCACGATGACGGCTTCACGGATCTCAGGCATGGGAGGGACTCCTTCCTCAGCGTTCGTTCGTCGCTACAGCGTTCATTACCTACCGATCGGTAACAAACGCTTCCACGACTGTATGCCCGCCGTCGAGGGTCGTCAATTTCGCCACCGCTGCGGAAGCAACGTCCAGGACTGCGGTCGGCGAATCCGTGACCAAGGAGGTGTTCTCAATCATCTGAGCACGGCAGAAGGCCGAACCTCTCTTTGGCTCGCAGAATCCGAAGGGCCGCCTCATCCACCCTCGCTCGGAAGGGCCCGTCGGTTCTGACGCGAGTGATGATCGCCCGAGCCATGGCCACTGCGGGACCGACTGTCTTCGAGACGATCATGTCGCCGCCGGCCGACAGGAAATCCATGGCTCGCTGTGCCGGCGGGATATCGGCCACGGCGGTGGCTTCTCCGAGGTCATCGGAAACGACCACGCCATCGAAGTGAAGGTCGTCTCGCAACATCTGCTCGATGACGATCGGAGAGAAGACGGCGAGATGGTCCGGGTCGATGCGTGTGTAGGTAGCCAGCGCCACCATCACGAACGGCACGCCACGGTCGACGGCGTCCCGAAATGGTTCCAGGTAAGGGTCGTCGCGGGTCGTGGCTCGATCGACGACTCCGGCGGCGAAATCCGTGTTTCCCTTCACCCTGCCCAGTCCGGGGAAGTGCTTGGCGCTGGTGGCCACACCTGCCCGGTCCATGCCTCGGAGGAAGGCCACTCCGTGGCTGCCCACCGTTGCAGGATCAGGTCCGTAGCCGCGCTGCAGCACTCCGATCGGCTGGTTCTGCGCGTCGGCGCCGGGCGGAACCACGTCCATCACCGGGGCGAAGTTCAGGTTGACCCCCGCGGCCAGGAGCTCCTCCCCCCACTCGAATGCTCGAGCCCGCAGATCCGATACGGCCATCTTTCCCTGTACCACCGCAGTCGGGATCCGTGAGAAGCCACGTCCCCGGAGGGCCTGGATCACGCCTCCCTCCTGGTTCGCTGCCACGAAGAACCGGACCTTTGCGGTAGCACCTCTGGTCGCCAGGGACTGGACGGCATCGGTCACGTCGCGGATCGCCGATGCCCCTGCTGTGGTCGTCTCGATGAAGGTGACCGAACCGAAGTGGTACCGGCGGATCTCCTCGGCCGCGCTCGGGACGAGTCGGTCGTCCTCGAGACCAACGGCAAACAGCTGGCCCACTCGCTGCGCTTCGCTCAGGCGAGCGTGGACAACCTCCGGACACGAGAGGCCGGGCGAGAGGCTCGGCGTGGAGCTGGTCGGAGGCTCGATGGTCGGCGAGACCGTGCGAGTCATCGGGACGGTGGGAGAGGCGCTCGGCGCTGGTTGCCCGCAGGAACAGACCAGGACGAGCACGATCGACCCGGCGGTGAGGACGACCCCCCTTCCGGCGCGCACGTGTCAGAAGGATAGGGCCTGGATCGTTCGTGCACCGGTCCAACGGTCCCTGGCAACCTCCTGAGCACGTCAGATGTTTGCCTAGCGCCAGCAGGGGCGTCGAGCTAAGCTCCGGCCGTGCTCCGGCGCCGACGATCGGGGGGGGTCGCGTCGATCCTTTCGACCACGAGCGCCTTGCTCGTGCTGTCGTTGCTCCTCCCGGGCTGCGGCAAGAAGGCGGCCGCGAAGCCCACCATCGGGGGCGTTCTGGGATTCGATCAGAACGTGGCGGCCGTGGCCAACGAGCCGCTGTTCGCGCCCGACCCAGGCGTCGTGTGCGGGTCCCCCACCGAAGAATTCGGCGTCGAACTCGTCCACGTCGCTTCTCCCACCCAGGCCAAAGTCCTGAACGAGTGGGGGGAGATCGTCCCCGGGAAGCAGATGTACCTCTCGGGCAGGGTGGCGGAGTTTGAATTCTCCACCGGCGACCTGACGTTCACCCATCCCTTCGACAAGGACATCATCACGAACATCAAGCCAGACCCCCCGTACAGGCTCCTGGCTCAACGGGTCGGTGAGAGCGCGGAGGGTGATGCCGACGGCCCGCCAAGGGGCCTGCTGCACTGGGAGCTCTCGAAGAAGCTCTTCCCCCATGACGACCACGGCTTCTACCTGCCGGGCTACGTCCCCGCGCTGGGCGATCGGATCGCCACGTACGGCCGGTGGATCGTGGACTGCGGCCACGACGATTACCACACGGAGATCCACCCTCCGACATTCCTGGCGGTGGCGCATCCGGATCCGGACGGCGTGTGGACCGTATCTCACGCCTTCTACAACCCTTACTACGAGACTCAGCTGTACACGCCCGATGCCGCTCTTTCGGCCGACCTCGGGAACGCGCGTCGCTTTACCGACCCCGATACTCGACCCTTTGCCTTCTATCTCACTCACCAACTGCTCAGCCTGGCTCACGTGGGCGACCCACCGCCTGGCGGGTTCATCGACCATCTCGAGGCTCACCATCTCCTCCAGGCCAACCGGGCCTCCCCCATCACCTGGTACGTGTGCGCGCCGAGCCCCAAGCCATCCAATGCGGGAGGGGTTGCTGTGAACTATCACTTCACGGTGCGCACAGGCGTGACCGTGACGGCCACGCGCAATCCGGAGACCGGCTGTGTCGCCTTCACCGTAACGATCGGGCCCAACTACACTCCGCTCAATCCCGAACGCCACGACTGCGTCGATCCGTGGTCTGAGCTGAATCAACAGGCCGGCGCGGCCCTCGGCGACCCCACCCTCGACATCGAAAAGGTGATCGAGGAGAAGGTTCCGCCCTCGTTCGCGCCGGCGGTGAAGCGCGATCCCTCAGTGGATTGCTACGACGAGTTGACGGTGCCCCTTCCAGGGGGACCGGACCAGCGGGCCAACGTATTCACGTCGGACGAGCAGCCGTACCCGTTCTACGGTGAAGCTTCCGTTTCCTGGGGGATTGACATCGGAGCGAAATAGTAGGACTCCGGGTGGTCTGGCGAAGGCTCGAGCTACAGGCCCTCGAATGCGGCGGTGAGCAGATCCTCCTGTTCCTGCCCGTGTAGCGTGGCGCTGCCGGCGGCGGGGCTGGCGCTCTCCTCCCGCGCCGCGTGGCTGAACGTGACCTCCCTCGGGAGTGCCGAGTGCAGCCTGGCATGGACGAAGGCGTATCCACCCATGTTCTCCGGCTCCTCTTGGACCCACCGGGCGGACCGGAGGTTCGGATAGACCTTCAGCGTCTCCAGCATCTGGTCCCCGGGGAAGGGGTACAGCTGCTCCAGACGCAGGATGGCCACGTCGTCCCGGCCCTCCTTCTCTCTGCGCTCCGCGAGGTCGTAGTAGACCTTGCCGGAGCACAGCAGCACCGATCGCACGCTGTCGGCTGAGAGGTCCCTCGCCTCGGGAAGGAGCTCCTGGAAATGGCCGGAGACGAATTCGCCCGTGCGGCTTCGGGCCGCGGGCAAGCGCAACAGGGACTTCGGCGTGAACACGACGAGGGGCTTGCGGATGTCCCGGTGTACCTGCCGTCGGAGGAGGTGGAAGTACTGGGCCGGCATGGAGGGGACGACCACCTGGATGTTGTCCTCGGCGGCGAGCTGGAGGAACCGTTCGATGCGTGCGCTGGAGTGCTCGGGGCCCTGCCCCTCGTAGCCGTGCGGGAGAAGGAGGACCAGCCCGCTCGTCTGCCCCCACTTGTCCTCGCCGGACGCGATGAACTGATCCACCACGACCTGGGCTTCGTTGATGAAGTCGCCGAACTGGGCCTCCCAGCACACGAGGGCGTCCTTGGCCACCACCGACTCTCCGTACTCGAATCCGAGCGCGGCGAACTCGTTCAAGGGGCTGTCGTACACGAGGAACGCGCCCTGGCCGTCGACGAGATGAGCCAGCGGATAGAACTTTCGATCGGTCTCGTAGTCGACCAGGACTGCGTGCCGCTGGCTGAACGTCCCCCGTCGTGAATCCTGGCCGGTCAGCCGCACGGGAATCCCCTCCAGGACCAGGGAGCCGAAGGCCAGCGCCTCGCCGAGCGACCAGTCCACCGTGTCCTTGCCCAAGAGGTCTCGCCGACGCTCGAGCTGTTTGGCCAGCTTCGGGTGGGGATGGAAGTCCTCGGGCCAGGACGTGACCCGGTCCAGGACCCGATCGAGTACCCCTCGGTCCACTCCCGTCTCCATGGGCGGGAGGACACCGAGAGGGCGGGACCGACCACGCCGACGCCCGGTCTCGGGCGGCGCGCTTTCCTTCGTCTCCTCGAACGCTTCGTCCAGTCGCTTCCGGTAGTCCTCCAGCGCGGCTTCGGCCTCGTCAACGGTGATGTCGCCCCGGTTGACCAGCTTCTCCATGTACAGCTTGCGGACCGAACGGTGCTCGTCGATCGCGCGGTACATCAGGGGCTGGGTGTAGCTGGGGTCGTCACCCTCGTTGTGCCCGTAGCGCCGGTAGCACACCAGGTCGATGACCACGTCCTTGCGGAACTCCTGGCGGAAGGCAAGGGCCAGCTTCGTCACCCAGACGCAGGCCTCGGGGTCGTCGCCGTTGGCATGGAAGATTGGGGCCTGCACCATCTTGGCGATGTCGGTCGCGTAGACACTGGACCGGCCGGCCGAGGGGGCCGTGGTGAACCCCAATTGGTTGTTCACCACGATGTGCACCGTCCCGCCCGTGTTGAAGCCAGGCAAGGCACTCATGCCGAAGGTTTCCGCCACCACTCCCTGCCCGGCGAACGCGGCGTCCCCGTGTAGGAGGACGGGGAGGACCTTCGAGCGGTCCTGTCCGAAGAACATGTCCTGCGTCGCACGTGCCATCCCTTCGACCACCGGGTCCACCGCCTCCAGGTGACTCGGGTTCGAGGCCAGCTCGACGGTGACCGTCTTGCCGTTGCGCCCGGTGAACTTGCCGGTGGCGCCGACGTGATATTTCACGTCACCGGACCCCTGGACCGTCTCTGGGTCGATGTCGCCCTCGAACTCCCGGAACACTCGCCCGTAGCTCTTGCCGACCACATTGACCAGAACGTTCAGCCGGCCTCGGTGCGCCATCCCCATGACCACTTGCTCCGTGCCCGTCTCCGATGCGTCCTCCAGCAGGAAGTCGAGCATCGGAATGAGGCTCTCCGCGCCTTCCAGGCTGAAGCGCTTGTGGCCCACGTACTTCGTATGCAGGAATCTCTCGAATCCCTCCGCCGCGTTGAGCCGTTCAAGGACGTGCCGCTTGTCGCCCACGGAGAGCTCTCGCGAAACGCCCTCCACACGCTGCTGCACCCACCGCTTCTGGTCGGGCTCCTGGATGTGCATGTACTCGATGCCGACCGTCTGGCAATAGGCATCGCGGAGCAGGTCCATGATCTCTCGCAGCGCACGTCGCTGTTCGCCGGGAAGGTCGTCGGCGAAGAACTCCCGGTCCAGGTCCCACACCGACAGGCCGTGAAATCCCGGATCCAGCTCTTCGTGCTTCAAGACCTTCTCGCCGCCCAGCGGATTGAGATTGGCGATGAGGTGACCCCGGACCCTGTACATGTTGATCAGTCGAAGCACGCGGCTCTGCTTCTCCGTGTAGCCGTCGGTGCCGGTCTGGGCCAGGATGGCCCCGTGGTCCGATGACCAGCGGACCGGTTCGTACGGGACCCTCAGGCTGGCGAAGACGTCCTCGTAGAACGCATCGCCGCCCGTGAGCAGCTCCTCCAGCTTCGCCAGGAAGAGCCCGCTCTCCGCGCCCTGGATCACGCGGTGGTCGTAGGTGCTGGTGACGCCGATCAACTTGCCCACGCCCAGGGTGGCCAGCGTGGAGGGATCCGCCCCCTGCCACTCCGCCGGATAGTCGATCCGGCCCACGCCGACGATCAGGCCTTGTCCCCGGAGGAGCCGGGGGACCGAGAGCTGGGTCCCGATGGTCCCTGGGTTGGTGATCGTCACGGTCGTCCCGGCGAAGTCGTCGGGCGAGACCTTGTTGGTGCGGACCTTCCGGATGACGTCCTCGTAGGCCGCCCAGAACTGGGAGAAGTCCATGTCGTTGGCGGCCTTGATGTTGGGGACAAGGAGGGTGTGCGAGCCGTCTTCCTTTTCCACATCCACGGCCAGCCCCAGGTTGACGATCTCCGCGCGGACGACATATGGCTCGCCGTCGACCTCGAGGTAACTGGACTTCATGACGGGAACCGACTCCAGCGCGCGCAGCACGGCGTAGCCGATCAGATGGGTGAAGCTGACCTTCCCGCCTCCGCCTGCCGACAGGAAGCGATTGATCACTCGTCGGTTCTCCTCCAGGAGCTTGGCGGGGACGAACCGGAACGAGGTAGCCGTCGGCACCTCCAGGCTCGCCTGCATGTTCTTGACGACTCGCTCGGCCCCAAACCGGATCCGCTCAGCTCCCGGTGGGATCTCCTTGGTAGGAGCGGTTGGGGCCTCCTTCGTCCCTTCCTCCGCCCTGGTTGCTTCCCCCAAGCGGGGACGGAAGTCCTCGAAGAACTCGCGCCATCTCTCGTCTACAGCCTCGGGATTCTCCCGATACCGCCGGTACATCTCGTCGACCAGCCACATGTTCGGCCCCAGGGCCGAAGGGTCGATGTCTTCGTATTCCTTCATCGCTTCCTCGGGCGTGCTACCTCGCCGCCCCCCATTGGTAGAACGCATGGTGAGCCTACCTGCTTCCATCTTTCCACTTGAGAGGGATGCAGAGCCCCTGGCCCGATGCCTTTTGCCGACGATGCCTCAGGAAGGGCGGAGCGCCTCCACGGTCGCCTTGAGGCCCTCCTCCAGCGAGGTCCACGGCCGCCACCCGAGCTCCTTGTCGGCCGCGGTCGGGTCCAGCGCGTTCCGGCGCAGATCCCCCGGGCGTTCAGGCCCGTAGCGGGGGCTCCCTTTGAATTGGGCGGTCGCGGCCATCAGCTCGTAGAGACCGTTGATCGAGGTCTCCACCCCCGTGCCCACGTTGAGCACCGAGCCCGGCGCCCGCTCTGCCGCCAGGGAGAACGCGTGGACGGTGTCATCGACGAAGACGAAGTCCCGGGTCTGCTCGCCGTCCCCGAAGATCGTCGGCGTCTCGCCCGCGAGCATCTTCGCCGCGAAGATCGCGACGACGCCGGCCTCGCCGAACGGATCCTGGCGAGGGCCGTAGACGTTGGCCAGCGCCAGCGCGGCGAAGTCCAGCCCCCGAGTGCGCCGGTAGAAGTCCAGATAGTCCAAGGCGATGGCCTTGGAGATGCCGTACGGAGAGATCGGCCTGGCCCTGCTGCGAGCGCTCTCCTTCACCGGGATGCTCTTGGGCTCGCCGTACAGCGTGCCTCCGGAGGCGGCGAACACGACCTTCCTGGTGCCGGTCGCCGCCGCGCATTCCAGGACGTTCAGGAGGCCCATGACGTTGACGCTGGCGTCGTTCTGCGGGTCCTCCACCGACGTGGGGACGGAGGCCTGGGCGGCCAGATGCATCACCACCTCCGGCCGATGCCGCTCGAAGACCGTCCGGAGCTCCTCCAGGCGGATGTCCATGTTGTGGAACGTGAACTGCTGTCCATACCCTCTGGCGACGACGAGGCTGGCGATCCGGCCGGTGGTGAGGTCGTCGACGGCCACCACCCTCTTGCCTTCAGCCAGGAGCCGGTCGCAGAGATGCGATCCGATGAAGCCGGCGCCCCCCGTGACCAGGAAGGTGTTCACGGCCCCCGAGGCTACCCGACCACACGGGCCATGCCCACAACCAACCCGCCTGCGCGGCCCCCCCGGTTCCTCCCGACGAGCCCGATCCTTCGGATCGTCCTCGTCGCCAGGGGGAGCGAAGCAGCCTCATCCGCTCCGCGTCGCTCCGCGGGGCTGCTTCCCCCCTGGACCCCCCCGGCGGCCGAGCGGAATGACGAACCGGAGCGCCGTGTGCGTGTCCGAGAACCTCACCACCTTGTTGTCCACCAGGCCCGCGGCAACACCCGCCCGGATGACGTCCGCCTCGCGCAGGTCCTTCCTCCCCTTGGGGAACACCACCCAGGCCGCCCCGTTCCTGGCCATGGACGGCTCGAGACCGCCGATCTTGGTGAGGTCGGCCATCGACTCGACGGCAAGGAAGATGTGGTCGCTCTGCTTCCGGCGCCTGCCCACCGAGAGCTCCGCCCCCGCCGTCCGAAGCTCGGCCACGAAACCCTGGTGGTTCACCCCCAGGAGGCTCACCCGGTGCCCCTGTTTCACCCCGAGCTTCTCGATCAAGCTTCTGTGTGAGAAGTCCTTCTCCCCCGCCATCTCCTGCTCATTGTCTCGTTCATGGCCGTCGGCGGGCGGCCTTTCTGTGATCTTCTGACCAGCCGGTCCCCTCTTCCTTGTCGCGGACTCAAGCGCGTGGGAGCATCCCCCGACCTCACCTGATAGCGAGGGGGAACAGGCGAGGATGGACAGCACCCGCGCCCCGGTGCCGTCTTCACAAGAACGGCTCGGTGGTCACAAACACATAGCACCACAGCGTCCGCCGAGGCTGGCGGCGCTGCGGGCATCGGCTTTTTGGGTTGTGGTCACTGCGTTGATCGTCGTACTCCCCGCCCAACTCTCGCCAGCGAACATGTTGGAGGATCGACTCGAACGCCGCCCTGCCACTGAGCCCCAGGCAGTGGCGGCGGAGGCGAAGCCGGACGTGTGGGCAGACGCCTCTCCCAAAAAGATGACCGGCTCGGATCTCGGTCGCCCGGGCATCGCGTTCAGCCAGTACGTCAAGACCGCCAACCTGGGCAAGCTCTCCCGGCTGGGATGCGCGGAGGGGAAGCGCCTTCGCCGATCATCTGACGCCGACGGCCACATCGTCGTCCTTGACTTCGGGCGGCCGACCCAGAAGGGGAAGGGCCGGGGCCGCTACTGGGGCGCGTCCTTGTTCCACAGAGGCCGTTTCCACTCGACCTCGGCGATCCAGCAAGCGGCGCAGGCGTACGCAGAGGGTGTGTGGCGCTGCGTGGATGGACAAAACGCCTCGACCCATCTGACGGTGGCCATCGGCACCAGCAACTTCGGGCGGGCCGTCAGCTTCTGGCACGGCCGGGCCTGGGCAGAGATGGTGAACCGCGCGAACGAGTGGGCCTCGAAGAAGTCGTACATCCGGCGGGTTCGCTTCGCCGGAGCCAACGACATCGAGCTCAGCTGGGCGGGCCCCAAGCGCACCAGGGCGTGGGTTCGCGGCTACGACTCCGTGGCCAGATGGCCCTACTACGACTATGGCGATGCCGCGGCCTGCCCGCCCCGGGGGAACTGCCTCGGATCCTGGAGCGTGGAGGACGTGTGGTACGTGGCGTGGGGGGCCCGGAGCGCCCGCCCGCTCCCCGAGATCTACACGCCCAACGGGATCATGGCGGAGCAGTGGTACCGGCTCAGCCTGTATTCCTACCGGAAGCATGGGATGCGAATGTGGATCGCCGGCGTCATGTCCCAGCGGACCGCATGCCGGCAGTCCAGGGATCCGTGCCATGGCATGAACAACTCGCCGGCCAGGGCGTGGCGTCTGCTCCATCGGGCTCTCAACCGCGACCAACGGACCGCCCAGAACCTGCACTGGTCGACCGACATCGCCTGGTCGGACTAGCTGCGCCGACCTGAAGGCCGGCTGCGCCCACCTGCTCAATGAGGCCCGTGGTATACGGCTTCCACGTTGTTGCGATCGGGGTCGTAGACGAACGCCGCATAGTAGCCGGCGTGGTACTCGGCCCGGATTCCGGGGCGGCGAATCTCTGTCCCCCCGGCGGCCATGGCGGCCTGGAAGAAGGCGTCCACCGCCTCCCGACTCTCGGCCACGAACGCGACGTGTGCCGCGGTGGTCGTGGGCTCGCCGAGCTTGCCCTCGAAAATCGCGAAGTCGTCGGCCTTCTCGGCCCCCAGACCGAGCCCGTCCTCCTGCTCGTACATCACCTTGAACCCGAGTGGCTCCAGGGCAGCGGTGTAGAAGGCCCGGCTGGCCCTCAGGTCCTTCACCACGAACAGGACGTGATCGACGACGAGGGTACGGACGATGGCCATGATCGAGTCCTCCTGGGCGAGTGTGCGCGAGAGTCTAGTGGGGAGGCCTCCCTCGACGCGTGCGGATCACACAGGCGATGCCGTTGACGCGTGCGGGTAGATTCTGGATCGATGCCCTCTTCCCCGGATCTGGTCTGGCAGCCCTCACTGCTTGCAGTCGGCGAGCCCGTCGACGTCGACCGCTCCTTCTCGTGGCTGCGACGGGTGGACCTGGATCCGGAATCGTGGGTCGACCATGCACCCGAGTGGGTCTCCGGATCGGATCGCCTCTTCGAGGAGATCCTCACCGGCCGCGCATGGCAGCAGCGATCTCGCCATATGTATGACCGGCGGGTGCTCGAGCCACGGCTGACCGCGCCGTGGAGCCTCCAGTCGGGCGAGTCCCTGGAACCGCCGATCCTCGAGGAGATCAGGCTGGTGCTCTCCGACCGCTATGAGCGGGAGTTCGACTCGGTCGGGTTCAACCTGTACCGGGACGGGCGCGACAGCGTGGCGTGGCACGCCGACCGCATCGCCAAGGAGATCGAGGATCCGATCGTCGCCCTCGTTTCTCTCGGGGAACCGCGCAAGTTCCTCCTGAGGCCCAAGGGAGGAGGGAAGTCGCGAGCGTTCCTGCTCGGGCGGGGCGACCTGCTCGTCACCGGCGGCAAGACCCAGCGGACATGGGAGCACAGCGTTCCCAAGGTGGCCGTCGCCGGGCCGCGCATCAGCTTGGCATACCGTCACGCCATGGACCCCGCCGCTTACGAGGGGAAAAGGGTAGAGGGGGGCAGCTGAGGGACGGTCAGGACGTCAGGGCAGTCGCCGCTCCGAGCAGCGCGTCACTGTCCTCAACGAGCGGCAACGTCCCAAGCCCGACAAAGATATTCCGGGCCTCCCTCAGTGTCGCTTCTGCGTCAGTCATTTTCTTCAGATCCAGAAGGCACCGGCCCGCCCCGAGCAGTGCGAGCCCCCTCTCCAGGGCGTGCCCGAACTCCCTCCACCCCACATCCGCTTGGCGGTAGAGCTGCTCGGACTCCTCGAGATTGCGTTCAGCCTCGGCCACGACGGCTTGGGCCGTGACCACCGAGAGTTGGTCGCGCGTCGTAGCGGCGGCCGTCCCCTCGATCAGGCGCCTGGCCAAACCGATCTCGCCCGCCCAGACGGCAACCCGCGCCGCCTCAGCCACGTGCTGAGCTCGGAACTGCGGTGGGGTCTCTCTGGTGGCCTCCTCGAGATCCCGGACCAGCCTGACGGCTGGCAGAAGGTTTCCTCGGCGTTGCTCGATCACGGCTCCCACGGCGAGCGCCGGCGTGAGGATCTGAGGGTCGGCGATATCTCGGGCCCGGGCCAGGAACTCTTCCTCGAGTGCGGCAGCCTCTGAGACCCTGCCCCGCCACAAGAGCACTCCTGCCCTGTATGTAAGCGCCATGACCCCGAAGTAAGTCCCCCCATGGGCTCGGTCCCAGGCGATCAGCTCATCGGCGGTTCGGAGGAGATCGTCCCACTCCCCCAGGTCGAACAGCGTCCACAGCGACTCTCCCTTCGTCCACAGGACGGGCCCAGTGATCCCTCGATGCTCCCCGAAGTGGATGCCGGCTCGCTGGATCTCCAGGGCTTTCGCTGGGCCTTCGACGTACCACACCCAGTCCGCGAGGTTGATGTGGCACCGAACCGTCTCGTGCCCCAGCCCATATTGCAGGCTCATCTGGAGGGCTTGCCGGAGGTCATCGATGCCCCTCAGGTCCCCGAGCTCACACCGAGAGGTCCCCCGATACTGCCGGGCCATCACGTCCACCCCGGGGATGTCGAGTTCCTCGGCAAGCCCGAGGGCCTTCTCGGACCACTCCAGGCAGTCCCTGCTTCGTCCCGACAGCATCATGTCCCTGGCGATCTGGCCGTAGGCATGGGCCAGCTCGGGCCCCGGAGGTTCGCCCTCGAGCAGCTCGATCACTTGACGCAAGAGCCCCCTGGCCTGCGCCGTCTTGCCGCGGAAGCCGTGGACCAATGACAGGCTGACCATGGCCGCTCCAACCCCCCGCGCATCGCCCCGGGTCCTGAGCGCGGAGATGGCCTGCTCGTAGTCTCGTTCGGCCTCCGGGAACCCACCCGACAACCAGGCGCACTCGGCCGCTTTCGTGAGAACGCTCACGCGGCCTGTGTGGTCGGGAGGAAAGAGCTCCAGGGCCTTGCGGAAGTACGACTCCGCCATCCCCACGTCGAGCTGCATGGCCCGGTCACCTGCGAGCTCGAGGGAGCGACGGGTCCGCTCCTCGAGATGAGCAAGGTCCCCGTCCGCCCCTGCGGCTTTGGTCAGTTCGAGCGCCTGGACATCGTGGTGAGCCAGGAGCTCGGCGTGGTCGGTGATCCGATCGCCGGCGATGGCCTCGATCCACTCCGCGGCTGCGCGGTGCTTCTTTGCCCGGGCAGCCCGGGGGATCTGCCCGTACGCGACATCTCGCACGAGCAGGTGCCAGAAAGAATACTCGGCCTGGTTCCTCACGGAGGAACTCCTGGCCGGGCGGACCAGCTCCTTCCTTGCCAGCTCGTGAAGCCCTTCCTCCACTTCCCTGAGCTGTGTGCCTCCGATGAAGGAGACCGCCCCCGACCAGAACACCTTCCCCACGACGGCGGCGTCGTGAAGGAGAGCCTTCCGGTCGCTCGGCAGGGTGTCCAGGCGAGCGGCAATGAGAGCCTGCACGGTTTCCGGTACGGGGATCTCCACGCCGGAAGCGACGTGTACGACTCGGTCCCTCCGCTCGAGGATCCCACGGTCGAAGAGCATCCGCACGAACTCCTCGGTGTACAGCGGATTGCCGCCCGACCGCTCGATGAGAGCGCGCTGCGTGCCCGCGGGCAGCACAGCCTGGGACAGCAGCGCCGAGATGAGACGGGCCGTCTCTTGGGTAGTGAGGGGGGACAGAGTGATCGTGGTCGAGTTCTTCTTCCCTCCGCCCCATCCGAGCCGCCTCTCGTACAGCTCCGGCCGGGCTGGGCAGATCACGAGCAGCGGCACCCCAGTGGACCAGTCCACGAGGTGCTCTACGAACTCGAGCATCGCCGGGTCCCCCCAGTGCAAGTCCTCGAACACAAGGACGAGGGGACTCTCCGAAGCCATGGCCTCGAAGAACCGCCGCCAGGCCGTAAACGACTCTTCCCGCTCCACCGTTCCGGCGGCCTCGGGCGTCCTCGCCCCCACCAGGGGAGCGAGTCGACTTCGGATCCAATCTCGCTCCGAGGAGTCGGAGACAAGCGCCGTGAGAGACAGCGCCAACTTGTCCGATGCCTCGTCGGGACCATCCGACTCGAGGATGCCGGCGTGAGCCTTCACGATCTCCCCCAAGGCCCAAAACGTGACACCTTCGCCGTAAGGGAGGCATCGGCCTTGCCGCCAGGAAACCGCCCCTTTCTGCCCCTCGAGTGAGGCCCTGAACTCCGTGACCAGCCTCGACTTCCCGACGCCCGGCTCGCCCGTCACGGTCACCAGCTGAGCCGAGGACTCCCGCAGCGTCCTGACGAAGGTTTGTTTGAGCAACGCCAGGTCATCCTCGCGTCCGACGAATGGAGCAGGGAGGCGCTCGATTTCGGCCCCGAGGGCCCTTCGGATTCCCAGCGCCCGCCATATGGCGAGAGGCTCCGCCTTGCCCTTCACCCTGGCCGGCTTCAACCTCTCGTAGTGGATGGTGTCCAGTGTGGCCCGGTACGTGATCTCCCCAACCACCACGGCCCCCACGGGCGCTGCCTGCTGGAGCCGGGCTGCAGTGTTCACCACATCCCCCGCTGCCATGGACTCGCCCTCCTCGGGCCTGGCCTGAAGGGTCACCACGGCCTCACCTGTGTTCACACCGACACGAACGGCCAGGTCCAGCCCGGCAGCCTCCTGGTTCAGCTCGGCTACGGCCTCGAGGACTCGGAGCCCCGTTCTGACTGCTCGCTCAGGGTCGTCCTCGTGGGCCACGGGGGCCCCGAAGAGGGCCATCACTGCGTCGCCCACGAACTTCTCGACCCTGCCACCGAAACGCTCGACTTCCGAACGGACTCTGGTGTGGTAGGGATGCAGCGCAGCCCGGACGTCCTCCGGATCGGCTTGGTCGGACCGTGCAGTGAATCCGACCAAGTCACAGAAGAGGACCGTGACGACTTTCCGTTCCTCCAAACGGGGAGGGGTACCAACGGCGAGGGCAGCGCCACATGCGTTGCAGAAGCGGGCGTCTTCGGGGTTCTCCCTGCCGCAGCTCGAACAAATGAGCACGGTAGAAGCCTAGGACGGAACGGGGCTACCTTCTAGAGGTGGACCTTGCTGGACGATCCTGAACCGAGTGCCACTTCTCGAGGCGCTCCGCGGGCAGGCTGCGGCAATGAGGCCACGACCCTAGTGACAACCGTCGCGGGCCGGCCACGACTCCGTTTCCTCGATCCAGCGTGAGTTAGCGTCCCCCGAGTGGTGCGAATTCGGGGTGGACTTTCGAAGCGGAAATCCCCGTGACGTAGATGGCCACCGCGATCCTCAACGACAGGACAGCCGGATGAGGAGGGACGATGGCCACCGCCAGGATGGACGTCAGCTCGTTCGTCGGCAAGGTGCTCGAGGAAGACGACGTCGACTTGCTGCGTGAAGGTGTTCGGGGTGCTCTGTGATGAGCCGCGGAGTTTCTCTGGCAATACGTCCACAGCACCCCGTTGGCAGCGGCCGTCGCACAGATCGACGACGTCGGCCGCACCGCGTTGGAGCGCGATGTCGTGGCCGGATGGCGGTCGTTCGTGAAGGACGGGACCCTCGCGGACGACGTAAGCGTCGTCCTGACGACTGCGCGGAAGTGATTAGCCGACGGACTCGATGTTGTCCGAGAAACGGGTAACCGTGCCAACGCCGTCCGAGCCGAGATCGGCTATCGTCCATTAGCCGATGGTGTTGAACGACTTGCCGCAGCCCGGGGGCCCACGTCGCCGACGGGGCTGGACTGCGACGATGGGGATGCTCGGAGAGGTCGTCGGCCAACGCGTTCAAGAACACGTCACCGGTGACCGTTCTGTGTAACCCTTCCGCTCTGACATCCCAACTAGAGGAGCACTTTGGGCTGGACCCCCGGCCCTCTCGC
>DASXTW010000047.1:0-3044 GCA_036505215.1 Actinomycetota bacterium
GGCGAGCATCGGGTTCGCCGCCAAGGCCGATGAGCAGGTGACCTACGACAGGATGAAGGAGAGGGTCATGGAGGAGCTGAAGCGCTCCTTCCGGCCCGAGTTCCTGAACCGGATCGACGAGGTCATCGTGTTCCACTCGCTCTCCCGCGAAGACGTCAAGGCGATCGTGGACCTCATGATGAAGCGGGTCCGGGAGCAGCTGAAGGCCAAGGACGTCGACATCGAGCTCACCGACGACGCCAAGAACCTGCTCGCAGAGAAGGGCTATGATCCCGCGCTCGGGGCCCGGCCGCTGCGCCGGACCATCCAGCGCATGGTCGAGGACCCGCTGTCCGAGAAGCTCCTGTGGAAGGAGTTCAAGGCCGGAGAGACCGTCATCGTCCACGCCCGCGATGACGAGATCGTGTTCGAGCACACACCGGTTTCGCCCGACACGCCCCCGGTCGAGCTCGCGGGACAGGAGACGTAGCGAAGAGCCTCGAGTTCATACGGCTTCCTCTGTGACCTGTGGAGGGGTCTCGCTAGCGGTCCCCTCTGCGCCCAGAGGTATCACGAGGAAGCGGCTTGCCGGGACGCCGGTAGGTCGTTAAGGGCGGAGTGAGCCCAGCTACCCCCCGGGGTAGCTGGGCTCTCCGCCGTTTTGGGCCCCTTGGTCCGTCCAGGTCAGACCGAGGGGATGGAGGCGATGTAGATGTCCTCCTCCACGGTGTTGTTGAGCCCACGCGTGTCGGCCCACACGACGTAGGGCCTACCGGTTCCGTCGACGGTCACCCACATGTAGTCGCCCAGGAATCCGGCCTGGATCGGGTTGTTCGCCGGGATGAGGTTCGGCATCGACGCGGTGGTGATCCGCGTGTAATCGATCGATGGCGACGATGCCGGCGAGCTCACCTTTGCCAGGGTGATGTCGTTGCACCCGTCGAACTCGCAGTTGCCGTAGGAGCGGTCGTAGTACCCGATCCAAAGCGTTGACCCATCAGGCGTCACGCTGCTCCAAGGCTGCCACTGCGCCGTCGGTCCGAAGTCGGCGGCGGGTGCCACGTTCACCTCGGGACCCCATGTGGCTCCACCGTCCGTGGACACCGAGAAGAAGACGTCGTTGTCGCACGGGGGAGTGGCTGAGACTGCCGGACCAACGCACGGCGGTCCGCCGTTCCGGAAGTCGGCCCACACGGTGTACAGGTTGCCGCTGTTGTCGATCGACGTCGACATCGAGGTGAACTCGGGCACTCGGTACCCGTTCGGCGGCAGGCACTGACGCCCGGCCGGGCAGCCCGTGTTGGGATCGGGGCCGGTCGGGTGGTTGTCGATCAGGTCGTTGACCTTCACTGGAGGCGTCCAGCTGGCCTTGTTGCTGCAGTCTGCCGCCGCCGGGCACTTCACGAACAGCACCTGGTTGATCCCGGGCAGCGGCGTGTTTCCGTTGCCGAACACGACATAGATCGTTCCATCGGGTCCGACGATCGGGTGCGAACCCTGGTCCTGGTCGCATGCGAACGGGTCGGCCTCCCCGCTGAAGATGGTGCAGATGGCGGGGTTGGATCCGCTGATCTCGACCCCCGGTGACCACGTGGCGCCGCCGTCGGTGGACTGGCTGAAGTAAATGGGGCTGTTCGCCCCGACCCCTTCGCCGGTGTTGGAGTTGAACCGAGTCCACGTCATGTAGGCGTTGTTGGCCTTGGGGCTACCCGCGTGGGCGTCGGCGACGGTGAACTCCTTGTCGTTGAAGATGTCCGGCCCGGGATCGTTCGCCACGACACCCAGCGGCACATCCCGGTACTCCTGGAACGGCAGGGCTGCCGGTGAGTGGTAGAAGGCCCCTCCGATGGGGGCATTCGACTTGGCCACCACCACGGCGTTCGCGTTGGAGGCAACGTCGAAGAGGATCCCACCAACGTACGCGTTCCCATTCGCATCGAAGGTTGCGGTGGGGTCGCTGCACGCATCGGCGGTGTGGCCATCGAGCAGCTGGAACTGCCAGAACGGCGGGAGCTGGTCGCCCCACGTCTTCCCTCTGTCGAACGACCAGTCATAGCCGCAGTGGTTGAACCCGATCCGAGAGTCGTTCTGTCCTGCGATGAGATTCTTCGGATCGTTGGGATTGACCACGACCACCTCTTCGGCCTGCCGCCGAAGCGAGCAATCCTGGTTCACGCGGACGTTCCGGATCCCCGTGAGCTTGGTGGCATATACGTTCGGGCAGCCCTGGGTCTTGGCCGCTGAAAGTGGCTTCGCGTTGGATACCCTGTTCGCCCTGGCCTCGAGCCTCCCGGACGCCTGCAGGAGTGTGTACATGACGCCAGAGGACAGGGGCATCAGCCACTTCGGGGCTTTCTGCTTCCCGGTCTCGATGGCGAGGGCGCGAGCCAGGACGTGGTTGCGAGGCATCTTGGCCCCGACGCTTACAGGCTGGGAGCCGAACAGCATCGCACCAAGCAGGAACGAGAGCGCTACCGGTCCCAGCGTGCGAGAGAACTTCCGTTTCATAGAACCCCCTCCTTAGCTGAAACAGTGGCGAGATGACGGTGTCCCGGATCACCCCCTTCCCCTACGGCAAATGAATCAGGATTGCCGGATTGGACCTCTGCGACGCCAACCTGTCAAACGCGCCACAGCCCCCTGGCGGCGGGTGAAGTGTGCGTTTTCGTCATACGAACGAGCGCTCTCGAAATTGACGATTCCCCAGCCCGTAGGAGGCGTACGCAGACGTCCGGGGTTGGGAGTAGGGGAAATACCGCACACGGCCGTCCTTTCAGCCTGGGACGGTTCTCAGACTGAGCCCCAGGTCTAAGGGAGGGGGCTGGATGAGCGAGGAAGAGCACCAAGAAGGAGCGGTAACTCGGCGAACTATCCTGAAGCGCCTGGGAGCTGGTGCAGCGATTGCGTGGAGTGCTCCCGTGCTCACCAGCCTGAGGACGCCGGCGTTCGCCCAGGGGTCACCCCCCTGCAACTGTAGCCCGTGCGCGGGGGACTTCTGTACCGGCCAGTCGATCTGCTCGGAGAACGCTCCGTGCTTCGGCGGCCTCTGTGGATGCGCTCAGCCC
>DASXTW010000048.1:0-8624 GCA_036505215.1 Actinomycetota bacterium
AGGAAACATCACGCCGACGATGGCTCCCTTGGGCGAATCGGCGAAGGCGGCCGCACCGAGGATGATCGAGGCGACCAGGGTCACCTCGTAGGACTCGAACAGGTCTGCGGCCATGCCCGCGCAGTCCCCGACGTTATCGCCCACGTTGTCGGCGATCGTGGCGGCGTTCCGCGGGTCGTCCTCGGGGATGTTCTTCTCCACCTTCCCCACCAGGTCCGCGCCGACGTCCGCGGCCTTGGTGAAGATTCCCCCTCCGACCCGCATGAACATGGCCAGGAGCGCCCCGCCGAACCCGAACCCCACCAGAACGCTGGTGGCGTCCTGCTTGTAGATGATCAGGATGACCGTGGCACCCAGGAGTCCGAGGCCGACGGTGAACATCCCGGCCACGCCCCCGGTGCGAAACGCAAGGCGCATCGCCCGGCGCAGCCCGGCCTCACGGGCGGCATTCGCCACCCGGACGTTCCCCCGCACGGCCAGCCACATGCCGGAGAACCCGGTGATCGCGGAGAACCCCGCCCCCAAGATGAAGGCGATGGAACGGCCCAGCCTGAGCGCGATGGCCGAGTGGGCCGCGTCCTTCGGCACCGGCAGGACGAAGAAGAGGGCCACGAACAGGATGCCCATGAAGATCCCCAGGGTGCGGAACTGGCGGTTCAGATAGGCCCGGCTCCCCACCTGGATGGCCCGGGCGATCTCCTTCATCTTCTCGGTGCCCTCCGAGGCCGCCAGGACCTCGCGACTGAAGACGTATGCGACGCCCAGGGCCACCAGAGACACGGCCAGAATCACCCACAGCGACGTGTCCTCGAAGGGATGGAAGAAGACGCGCTGGCCGAGGCCCCCTTCCTGGGCGAGTAAGGACATCAACGTTCCTCCTGGGTGCGGTATGTAGGGTGCGCGGTCGAAGGCCCAACGGCCCAGGTCGGCCGGGCATTATAGCTCACGAACCATTGTGCCCTTCTTCCGCCCTGAGCCGGGCTTGCTCAGGCCAGAACGAAGTACCGAATCCACAAATAGATACTGGAAAGCCCGACCGTGAGTAGGGTGACGACGACCCCGTACCTCGCGAACTCGAGGAAGCGGATGCGATGCCCTCCCCGCGCGGCGATTCCCAGGATGACCACGTTGGCACTGGCGCCGATCGCAGTCGCATTTCCTCCCAGATCCGCACCGAGGGCGAGCGCCCACCACAGCACGGTCGTGCTCGCGCTTCCGGGCAACGCCCGGACGAGCTCGTGGACCAGAGGAGCCATCGTTGCCACGTACGGGATGTTGTCGACCAGGGCCGAGAGGATCGCCGACACCCAGACCAAGAGGAGCACCGCGATGAGCACATCCCCGTTGGTGGCACGAATGGCTGCCCTGGCAAGGCTCGAAACCACCCCTGCCTTCACCAGAGCACCCACCATCACGAAGAGGCCGGCGAAGAATACGAGAGTGTGCCACTCGACCTCCCGGAGGAACGGCCAGGGCTCCCGGCCCGCGACGAGCAGCAGGACGCCAGCCCCCAGAAGGGCAACCACCGAAGGCTCGTAGTGAAGGACGCCGTGGAGGACGAATGCCGCGGTCACCATCCCAAGGATGACGAGGGCGCGGACCATCAGGGGACGCTCCCGAAGCGACTCTCGCTCGTCGAGGGCCATGAGCTCCACCACCCGCTCTGGCTTGTACACGAAGGACCGTCGGAACATCAGCTTGATGGCGAGGATGTACACGACCATCAGGACCACCACCAGCGGCGCAAGATTGACCAGGAAGTCGATGTAGGACAGCCCTCCTTGGCTTCCGATCAGGATGTTGGGTGGGTCTCCGATCAGCGTGGCAGTACCTCCGATGTTCGAGGCCATCGCCTCCGAGATGAGCATTGGAATGGGTGACAGTCCCAGTCGCTCGGCGATGAGGAGGGTAACTGGGGCCACCAGGAGAACGGTCGTGACGTTGTCGAGCAGGGCGGAGGCCACTGCCGTGATGAGCACCAGCATCACCATGATACGGAACGGACGGCCTCTGGCTCGTTTGGCCGAGCGAATGGCAATGTACTCGAACAGGCCGGTATGCCGGAGCACTCCCACGATCACCATCATTCCGAACAGCAGGAAGATCACGTTCCAGTCGATGCCGAACCGCTCCGATTGGAAGGCATCCTGCGCGGACACGAAGCGGAACAGGAGCATCAGCCCGGCGCCGGCGAGAGCCACGATGACCCGATGTACCCACTCCGTAGCGATCAGCGTGTAGGCCAGAACGAAGATCGAGACGACGACGGCGTCTCTCATGGTGTGAGGAGTTGCTTGAGCAGCGAATTCAGCGTGATGGCTCCGACCACGCGATCGTCCTCGCGGACTGCGACCATGGGCACGTCGGCCTCCACCATCGCGGAAGCCACTTCGATGAGGGTGGCCTCGGAATTCACTTCGGCGTTCTCGGCCCCGTCTTCCGGCAGCAGATCCGAAGCCCGCTTTCCCTCCAGTCGCCGCCACAGGGCGTCGGCGGCTTCCTCCTCGAGGACACCCGCGAGGGGCTCCGCCTCCGCCACATACGGGGGCAGCAGGAAGCGCAGGAGCATCGCGTCGGTCAGGACGCCCGCGAGTCGCTCATCGGCATCGACGACGAGGAGGCCCCGCACCTCCGGGTCGGCGAGGAGACGCGCCGCCTCGGTCGCCGGCGCGTCCGGACCCACGATCGGCGGGGAGATCATCACGTCTCGTGCCTTCACCTTCGTACCTCCCGGGCGGAGCGTTGGAATCCTCCGCCCCCACTCTCGGACGTTCATTTGCGGCAACGACAAGGGAGCGCCGGAAAACCTGATCCCATGCCGCGAACGGCATGCCGACCAGGCTTCCCGGCGCTCCAGAGTTCGCCGGCAGTCTACCTTGGGACGATCAGGGTCGCTCTTCTCGTCGGCCTACGTCAGGGCCGCGCGGTCTCAAACGGACCTCGCCACGTCGAGCTCTTGCCTGACTCGCAGGAAGAACGGGATGGCGGCGAGTTCAGCAACCACGCAGAAGGCGACCACCGCCCCGGTCGAAACGGTATACAGGCCGCCGATCGCCGCGCTGCCGAGGAACCAGAACACTCCATGCGCCGCCGTGAAGAGGCCGTACGCGGACGCCCGGCGCTGAATCGGCACCATCGGAGCGACGGCCGCCGGAACGATCGATTCGTGGACGCCCATCCCGAGTCCCCACAGGGACACTCCAACGAGTGCCGGCCAGAAGCCTCCGAGGAAGACCAGCGGCGCGAACAGGGCGGAGACGAGGGTGAGAGGGACCACCACGCCGATGCCGACACGTGACGATCGACGTCAGCGGGACGACGGCGGCAGGCAGGATCTCCGCCCCCAGCAGGGCGTTCACGAAGGTCGTCTTGCCCCGCTTGAACTCCCCGACGACCACGGCGTTGAAGCGCTCCTCGAGCAGCTTCTTCTCCAGCCCTCGGGCCGCGTCCGCGATTCGCCCGCTCGCCCGGCCCTCGGCCACCTCGGCGAGTGCGGACAAGCTCTCTCGAAGCCGGTCCCTGGACCCCGCAAAGCTCTCGTCGCCCATAGAAAAAGCCCCTACCTCCTCGGTAGGAGCTATCAGCCCTCGCGAGCGGTTCGGCGAGCTCCATCGCCTCGGTGCGATTCACATTGAGTATAGGTCAGGTTCCCGTGTCGACCACCCCCCGGCGGCTGATCCAAGACGCCAGAGCGCCGACCCCGAGGATCGCCGCGATCCCTGTCAGTGATAGCGCGATGGGGATGTGCACCCAGTCCGAGATCAGCATCTTCACCGCCACGAAGCCCAGCAGGGCCGCCAGGGCCGGCCGGAGGTAGTGGAAGCGATCCACCGCCCCGGCCAGCACGAAGTACAGCGACCGCAAGCCCAGGATGGCGAGCGCATTCGAGGCGAACACGACGAAGGCATCCCTGGTCACCGCGAAGATCGCCGGGATCGAGTCGACCGCGAAGACTACGTCCGTCAACTCGACCACGACCAGGACCGCCAAGAGAGGAGTGGCCAGCAGCTTGCCGGCGTTCCTCACGATCAGGCGCTGACCGTCGTACCTCTCCGTCATCGGGAGGAACCGCCGGACCAGGCGCAGGATCGCGGTCTCCTCCATCGAGGCCTTCTGGTCTCTCTCCCGCAGGAACCGGACGGCGGTGACCAGGAGGAGACCGCCGAACACATAGATGATCCAATCGAACTTGTTGATCAGGGCGGTCCCGCCCAGGATGAATCCGAGCCGGAGGGTCACCGCTCCGACGATGCCCCAGAACAACACCCGATGTTGGTATCGGGCAGCTACGGAGAAGTGGGTGAAGATGAGGATCCACACGAAGACGTTGTCCAGAGAGAGGCTCCACTCGATCAGGTAGCCGGCCAGGAACTCGCCGGCCACCTGCCCCCCTCGCCAGACCCACATCACGACGACGAAGACCATCGCCAGGGTCACCCACACGCCGGTCCAGGCCAGGGCTTCCCTGAAGGGCACCCGATGGGCTTCGCGGTGGAAGATCCCGAGATCCACCAGCAGGACGAGCGCGATGAATCCGATGAACCCGGCCCAGATGTACCACTCGACCACGTGCCGAGACCTCCAGCCTTTCTTCAGGCCGAAGGTCTCGTCCAGCCGCGACCCACGGACAACGGGCTCAACGCGGCGGGATTCACCGGGCCGGACACTCGCCGGCCGTGCTGACGGTGAACCCGGAGCGGACTACTCCCCTTCGAGCAGCACCAGCTTACCTGCTCGACGCTTCGGACCTGCGCTCGCCGCCTCCCACCGCCGCTCGATCCTCGGGTTCCACCTCAGCCTCCCCAGTTGGGTCCGCCGATCCCTCGGGCGGCCACTGCACATTGCTGTCCCACAGGTGAAGCAGCACGATCTTGGCCGAGGCGATCACCGGCACGGTCAGCAGCATCCCGACCAGCCCCGCCAGTGTCCCCCCGATCAGCAGGCCGAGCATCACGGTCACGGGATGGAGCTTGACCGTTCGCGCCATGACGTTCGGGCTGATGATGTGGTTGTCGATCTGCTGGACGACCAGGAGCGCCAGGGACGCCCCGACGGCCATCGGCCACCCTGGCTCCAAGTGGAGCAGGCCGCCGGTATCGCGGGTGGTGAAGGCGATGAACAGTGCCGGCACGGCTCCGATGAATGGCCCGATCAGCGGGATGAGATTGAACAGCCCGGCCACAGCTCCAACGAGGGCCCAATACGGCAGCCCCACGATGAACAGGCCGAGCATGGAAGCCACGCCGACGAAGGCGGCCACCAGCAGCTGGCCCCGGAAGTAGCCGCCGAGCGCTCGTCCCATCTTCTCCAGGACCGAACGGACCTCGTCCCGGCGCCTCAAGGGGACCAGGGCGATGGCCGCCCGCTGCACCTTCGGAAGATCGACCAGCAGGTAGAAGCCGACGACGGCTCCCAGCACGAACACGATCAGAGCATGGAGGAACCCCGCGGTGAAGCTGAAGATCCGTGTGATGAAGCTGCCGGCCTGGCCCTGAGGGCTCAGGCTGGCCAGGATGTCGGTCGACTTCACCTCGATCCCGAGGCGTCGCGCCGCGTCGGCCAGCGACTCCTGTGCCCGGCCGAGGAGGCCGGGGACGGACGAGACGAAGCTCGATACCTGGTCGGCCACGATCGGAATGAGGAAACGCAGCGCCACCCCCACGATGGCCAGGAACACCACGTAGGTGAGGAGCGTCCCCCATACCCGGGGCAGGCCACGAGCCTGGAGGCGCGACACGATCGGATTCAGCAGGTAGACGATGACCAGGGCCAGCAGGAGCGGACCGAAGGCGATGCGTACGGGGACCAGGACGAACCGATACGCCAGGTAGCCGAGGATCAGGATCCCGATGGTGGACCACGCCACCAGACCCGCCCGGACGAGGCCGGACCGCAACGGATCCGGGCTACGCGTCGGCCGTTCCGTCCGTGTCCGGCCTCACCGAGAGCACCATCCGAAGACTCATCCCCTTGCCTTCGAGAGGCGTGATGGCAACCTCGTCGACCAGCCCCCGGATGATGGGAAGGGACAGCACCCGGTCGAACGGCAACTCGTCCGTGTCGATCTCCGTAGGTGGCCCCTCGACCGCGCGCTCCACTCCATTCCCCGGATCGATCATCTCGAGCACCACGCGATCGGGCTCCACCGAGGCGAAGAGCCGGACGGGCAAGCCTTCGCCCGGACCATCGGCGATGGCCGTGGTACAGGCCTCGGATACCGCCAGTTTCACGTCCTGGAGCAGGTCCTCGGGAAGATCGCGAAGGCGGATCAGGGCAGCCACGGCGTGCCGAGCCGTGCCGACGAACTCGGGCTTGGGGGGGAACTCGAGCTCGAGCTCGGGGACGTCCTGGGCGCCGTTTCCGCCCGGCATCATGCCCCGGAGACCGGCTCCTTCAGGGCATCGTCCACCGAGGCGTGCAGGGCGAAGGCTTTGTTCAGGCCGGTGATGTCGAAGATCTTCAGGATCTTGTCCTGCGTGGCCACGATGGCGAGGCTCCCTTCGCGGTTCTTGATTCGTTTCAGGCCTTCGACCAGAACACCGAGCCCCGTGGAGTCGAGGAAGTCCACCTTCTCCATGTCCACCACGATGCGCGTCGCGCCCCCGTCGACGAGGTCAACGATCGTTTGGCGTAGCCGGGGGGCGGTGTACACGTCGATCTCGCCCCGCAGGATGAGGACACTTGCGTCGCCCCGCGTCTGGGTCTCGACTTCGAGGTCCATGGGACGCCCAGTCTACACCAGGGCCCCCTTGCGTTCCCTCGACTCGGGCGGTCGTTGTAATTCGGTCGTCCGGCCGCTAACCTCCCTGCCCGATGCGCCCCGCGCCACCAAGTGAACCTCCCGCGAATACGGACTCGTTCCCCCAGGACGACCGCACCGGGGTCCCGGCTGGCCCCGGAAACAATGAACGACAGTCGGGATGGTGGTGGGCCGTCCGAATCGGCCTGGCTGTTGTCGCATTCGGGATGATCGTGGCCGGCGCGATCGTGCTCTTCGGTGGAGGCGGCCCGTCTATTGGCCCCAGCCATCCCTCTCCGCCTCCTCCACCGCGAGAGGCGTTCGTGTTTCCGCTTTCCAAGACCAGCGCGATCTCCACGGGGAAGGGAAATGCCGCTGCCGCGCGAGACGCCGCGGCCAAGGTCCAGAGCACTCTGTCTGCTTTCTACGATGCGGCGTTCATGGATCCGAAGACGTGGAAACAGGGCCTGCCGCCGGCCGCGTGGAACGCGTTCGCCGACCCGGTTCAGGAGCAGGCCAAGTCGGATGCCGGGTCGCTGACTCTCGGCGAGACCGGCTCGAGCATCGACCGACTTTCGGTCACCGACGCTTCGCTCTCCGTGCGCGTGCTCCTCGACCCAAGGGGTCGGCCCCAGGCCGCCATCGCCATCGTGGCGTTCGACGCCTCGGGGACGCTCAGCGGCGGCGAGGCCGTGCTGGTGTCCAACCGGGCGAGCTTCCTCCTGCGACCCGGAGGTGGGGGCAGATGGCTCGTGGTCGGTTACCCGAGCGCGAAGACCGAAGTGGAGACGCCCTCCCCCACACCGTCCCCGGGCGCCAGCGCCTCGTCCACCCCGAGCGGATCGCCCTCCCCCGGAGGCAGCCCGTGAGGCTCTCTGCTGGACGACCCATCGGTGGGACCCGCTTCAACCACGCACGGCGAAGGCCGCGCCCGCTCCTACGAGGAGCGGGGGCGATGCTCGCGCTTGCGGTCGCCGCGACGGTAACGGTCGGGGGTCTGGGGACGACCGGCCGATCTGGCCGAGCCCGGCCCGTGGACTTCGTGGAGATTCACTCGGCTCACGGCGCCTCGTATGTGCCGGCCCTTCAGGGGAAGCGTCCGCTGTTCATCCTGGCGCTGGGAAGCGACGCCCGGCCCGGCCAGAGCATCACCCGGCAGCGCTCGGACTCGATCCATATCATCGGCGTCGACCTCAAGCGCCATCGCGCCACGATCCTGGGGTTCCCCCGCGATTCCTGGGTCCACATCCCCGGCCACGGCACGACCAAGATCAACACGGCGATGACACTGGGCGGCCCGCCGCTGACGGTGAGGACCATCGAGAGCATCACCGGCATCCGCATCGACTTCTGGATACTCACATCGTTCGGGGGGCTGATCCGGATGGTCAATGGGGTCGGCGGCTTCAAGGTCTACGTGCCCCGCCCGATGCACGATCGGTTCTCGGGAGCCAACTTCAGGAAGGGAACCCAGCACTTCAGCGGACGGGAGGCTCTGGCCTTCGCTCGGGACCGCCACGACGTCCCGGGCGGAGACTTCGGCCGCTCCAGGAATCAGGGACGGCTGATGCTCGCCGCGCTGTCCCAGCTCCACAGGGTTTTCAAGAACAGTCCGGGCAGGATCTTCGAATGGATCGCGGTGGGATGGCGCAACATCCGCACCGACCTCAGCGTGAACACGCTCCTGGACCTGGCCCTGACCGCGACCTCCATTCCTCCGAAGAACGTGAGGAACCTGGTCGTGCCGGCGAGGACCGGGCAGGTCGGGGCGGCCAGCGTCGTGTTCATCTCGAGCTCGGCTCGCCGGATCTATGCGGACATGCGCCGAGACGGGGTCGTGGGTTGAGCCCCGGCGGGGCGACGACTACAGCCTGACCAGCACGAA
>DASXTW010000049.1:0-3958 GCA_036505215.1 Actinomycetota bacterium
TCCCGGTCCGTCATGGGGGCCCGGGACGAACGCGGATCCCCCTTCGGCTGGAAGATGCTCTCCGCGGCGCGGATCTGCTCGTGCTGCACTCGGCCTGGTCGCTTCACAACGTCCGCGCCGCGGCGGTGGCCCGGAAGCTGAGGGTGCCGTATCTCCTGGAGCCGCGAGGTGCCTACGATCCGCATATCGTCGTACGAAAACGACGGGTGAAGCAGACATGGTGGCTCGCCGCCGAGCGGAAGCTCGTGGACGGCGCCCGAGCCATCCACGTCTTCTTCGAACCGGAACGAGCGCACCTGACTGCCATCGGCTATCGCGGGCCGGTCGTCGTCGCGCCGAACGGAGCGCCTCAGCCAGCGCGAAGCTGGGACGGGGGCACGGGCGGCTACATCTTGTGGCTGGGGAGGTTCGACCCGGAACACAAGGGCTTGGATCTTCTGGTTCGTGGTCTCCACGAGCTGCCTCCGGTTCAACGGCCGCACCTGCGGATCCAAGGTCCCGACTGGCGGGGACGGAAACAGCAGATCGTCTCGATGGTCGACGATCTCGGGCTGGGTGAGTGGGTGACGATCGGCGACCCTATCTACGGGGAGGGAAAGGCCAATCTTCTGGCGATGTCCACCGGCTTCGTGTATCCATCACGATGGGATGCATGCCCGAACGCGCTGCTGGAGGCCGCCGCGATGGGGATCCCCAGCGTCGCCACGCCGTATCCGCTCGGCGTGTACCTGGCGTCTCGAGGTGGAGCATTCCTGGTCGACGCGACGGTCGACGCCTTGGCGGGGGCGCTCCAAAGGCTAGGATCGGACCGCGCCGACGAGGTGGGACGGATGGGCGCCAAAGTCGTCGGTGACGAATTGCCCTGGGAGGCCGTCGCCCGATCCTGGCTCCAGCAGGTGGAGGCGCTGCTATGAGGTCTCCACCGCAGGAGCTGCCCGACCTGGTGGCGCTTTGGCTGCCGCTCCTGCGGCGTCTTACCGATCGGCTGCCTCTCTGGGGGCTGTGGAAGAACGCCGATGCGGCCCTCGCTGGATCGGGCGATTTCGACTCAACCGCCCCAAAGAGCGACTGGGACGCCATCATGGGAGAGGTCCGCGCATGGGCGGGCGAGAACCGCCTGGGACCCATCACCACCTGTCGTCACGTGCGGGGGGTTCTCTTCATCCTGGTCCTGGATCAAACGCACCGGACCTTCCTCGAGCTCGACGTGAACGACCGCAAGTACTTTCGGGGGTGGACGATGTTCCGCCCACCGGACCTCGCTCCCTTCATGGAGATCGACGAGCGAGGGTTCCGGCGGGTGACCAGAGGCATGGAAGGGGTCATCCTCCTAGTCCAGAACGGGCTACGGTGGGGTGGAAGGCCGCATCCAGCTGGGATGAGCAAGCGGCGGATCGCGGAGGTCCTTGCAGAGGATCCCGACGGGGTTCGGAGAGCCGCCGTTCTGTTCGGAGCTGCCCGGCCGCCCTTGGTCGCGGGGGCTGAGGCCGTGGCCTCGGGGCGGTGGAACCGTGCGGCCATGCTCCTCGTCGAAGCGTGGGCGGTCCTGCATGCTCTCGCCGCGCCAGGGATCCTGCTGGGCCGGCTGTGGTCGCGCCCGGTCAAGCGGCGCTGTCCCCTCCTCCGGACGATCTTCCTCGACGACCGGCGGTTCCCCGATGACGTCCAGGACTGGCTCCGACAGGTGGGCCGCAGTCACCCGGTCTACCACTCGTGAGCCAAGTGTCCGGTCGAGGGAAGATGCCCAAGGCGCAGCCAGCGGCCGCGCCTGCCAGCGCATCCCCCTGGCTCCCGCTTCTTCGCAGCCTCACTGCCATCTCTCCTACCGCCGGCGTGTGGAAGAACGCCGAGCCGGCGCTGGCTGGAGAGGGGGACATCGACTTCTCGGCTCTTCCCGCAGACTGGGACGGGATCATCGACCGGTTTGTCGCCTGGGCGGGCGAGCGCGGATTTACTCCCGCCGTCGTGTGTCGCCACGCACCCGACACCATGTTCCTCCTCGCGGTGCAGCCTGACGCGGTGGGCTTCCTTCAGCTGGACGTGAGGAGCCGGGTCACGTTCCGAGGCTCCACGGTGTTCAGGGCCGAAGACCTGGGCCCCATGATGAGGATGGACCCCCGAGGCTTCCGCCGGCTGCGCCCGGGGGCGGAAGGGCTCCTCAAGTTGGTGCTCCGAGGGCTGTCCGCGGGGGGGCGTCCCAAGCCGAGCGGGCTACAACGGGAGCGCGTGGCCGCGCTGATCTCAGAGGACCCTGAGGGCGCCAGGAGGGCGGCGGCGCTCTTCGGGTTGGGCGAAAGACCGCTTCTCGCGGGGATGGAGGCGGTTGTGGCCAGCAAGTGGAACCGGCAGGCGATGCTCGGCGTCGAAGTTCGGTTCCTCCTGCGAGGGGCGGTGGAGCCGGCGACGGCGTGGCGGAGGGTGCGATCCCGGCTGTCCGACCGCGACCCGTGCCCGGTCCTCCACGTCCTGAGACGCCGGGGCCGCGCGGTCCCTGTCGACCTTCCCGCCTGGCTCGCCTTGGTGTCGACGACCGACATGGTGGTGGGAGACAACTACGGGAAGCGGATGGTATGAGCGTGATGACCGGGTCCCGGATACGGCGAGCTCAGCGCGGTGGAGTGGTGGTGGTCGTGGGCCCCGACGGCGCGGGAAAGACGACCCTCCGTCACGCCCTCGCCAACTCCTCCTGCGGCCTGGATCTTAAGACGGAGCGTCGCCCCGGCCCCCTTCCTAAGCTGACCCGGGGCATCGTCACGGAGCCTCACCGCCACCCCCCTCGGTCGACGTTGGGATCCTCGGCAAAGCTCGTCTACTACTTCACGGATGCCTGGCTGGTGTGGCTTTTCCGCGTCCGGCCCCAGGTGCGGGAGGGGACGTGGGTCGTCAAGGAGCGGGGATGGTGGGACATGATCGTCGACCCTCGCCGGTACCGCCTGCGCACCTCGCCGGGATTGGTTCGGGTCCTCGGGCGACTCCTTCCCAGGCCGGACCTTCTGGTGATCCTGGAGGCGCCACCCGACCTGATTCGAAGCCGGAAGACGGAGCTGCCGGCCGAGGAGATCGAGCGACAGATGCAGATCTGGCGGGAAGCCGTTTCCGCCGGCCAGCGTCAGCGCCGGCTGTACCTCGACGCCTCCTTGCCGGTCGATGAGCTGGTCCGCCTCACCTCGGAGGAAGTGCGCCGGATGGGTGGCGCTGTTGGCGGATGGACCGGGCTGCCGTCCCGTCGTGATCCTCGGTGGACGCTTCCCCGGGGGCCGCGAACGCTCGCCGCGAAGGCCCTGCGGATCTACCAGCCGGTCACCCTGAAGGGACTCGCGGGGTGGTCGGCAGCCCGGGTGGTCGCCTCCCTGGGCGGATTCCGCCTCCTCCCGGGCTCGGATGTGGAACCTTCGGTCGTCGCTTCAGCGCTCGAGCCGCGGCTCGGCTCGTTGCGGATCGTCGCACTGGCCAGAACGAACCATCCGGGGCGGTTCGTGGCGTTGCTCGCGGATCACGACGGGAGGCGCCGGGCCGTGGCGAAGTTCGCCACCGATGAGGCGGGAAAAGCGGTACTCAGGCGAGAGGGCGAGGCGATCGAGGCCCTGGGAGCGTTGCTCCCCCCTCCGCTCTTCCCGCCCCGAGTCCAGGACCGTGGAGAGGACCATCTCATCCTCGATGCCGTGGAGTGGCAGCCCCGCCTCCTGTCGTGGCGCTTGCCGGAGGAGGTCGCGGACGCCCTCGGCCGGTTCTTCGCCGCGGGTGTCCAGGAGGCGTCGGGAGCGGAACGTTCCCCACTCGGCCCGGCACACGGCGACTTCGCCCCCTGGAACCTGTTCCGCACGCGGGACGGGTGGACCCTGCTGGACTGGGAGGAGGCGCGTCAGGGAGCGCCCCCGTTCTTCGACCTGTTCCACTACCTCGTGCAGGCTCATGCCCTGTTACGTCATCCGACTCGTCGGCAGCTCCTGGCCGGTAT
>DASXTW010000050.1:0-18282 GCA_036505215.1 Actinomycetota bacterium
CCAGCGGGTCCTGGAGGCCAAAGTCGCCAACCAGGTGACGTCGCTGCTGGAGGGGGTGGTTGCGCACGGCACCGGGACGGCCGCCAACATCGGCCGGCCGCAGGCAGGGAAGACTGGGACCGCCCAGGACTACAAGGATGCCTGGTTCATGGGATACGTCCCCCAGCTGGTCGCGGGAGTGTGGGTCGGCTATGCCTACCCCAAGAAGGAGGTCCCGATGATCGGCCTGGCCAAGCTTGGGGGTGGGCGGGCGTTCGGAGGAACCCTCGGGGCTCCCATCTGGCACGACTTCATGGCGAAGGCGGTGGCGGGCCTTCCGGTAAAGGGCTTCCCCAACCCACCTCCTCCCAAGGGTGGCAAGGTTCCCAACGTGGTCGGGATGAGGCAGGCCGCCGCCGTGAGGACCTTGCTCAAGGCGAACTTCACCCCGGTCGTGAAGTCGGCGCCGTCAGTGGAGCCGGCCGGCGTGGTCTTCGACCAGAACCCGAACGGTGGCGCCAGCGCCGTTCTCGGCAGCGTCGTCACCATCATGGTGAGCAACGGCAAGGCACCGAAGGCTCCCGTCCCGGACGTCATCGGCAAGACGCAGGAACAAGCCACGAAAATCCTGAAGGCGGCGGGGTTCAAGGTGGCGGTGGTGAATCAGGAGGTTTCGGATCCCAAGCAAGACGGGATCGTGCTGTCCCAGAGCCCCAAGGGTGGCAAGAAAGCATCTGCGGGGTCGACCGTGACGATCATGGTCGGAAAGTTCCAGCCCGGGCCCTCGCCGTAATCCCCTATCTCCTCCTCGGCGCTCGCGGGGCTGCTACCCCCCTGGACCCCCACCGCTGAGGCGCTCTCGAACCCTGGCCTGGACCTCCTTGCCGTCCACCCGGCCCGTGGCCTTGCCCATCACGTACCCCATGACCTTGCCCAGGTCCCCCAGACCGGCCGCGGCCGTCGCCGAGATCGCCTCCTCGACCAGTGCGGTCAGCTCGTCTTCGCTCAGCGCGGAGGGCAGGTAGGACTCGAGGACCCGCTGCTCCTCGCTCTCCTTGGCCACCAGGTCATCGCGCCGCGCTGCGCTGTACGCCTCGATGGCCTCCTTGCGCCGCTTGACCTCCCTCATGGCTACCTCGACGAACTCCTCGTCGTCGAGGGGGCGCCGCAGCTCCACCTCGCGATTCTTCACTGAGGCGGACAACAGCCGAAGGGCACCGAGCTTGATCTTCTCTCCGGCCTTGAGGGCGGCCCGCATCTCGGCGGCGAGGCGCTCCTTCGGTGCGCTGTGGCCCGAGGCCGCGCCGGCAGGGGCTGGGGCGGACTGCGCGTCCTCGGCCACTAGAATCGGGACTCCATGCCGTCCGGCTTCCTCGCCATGATCGCCAATGTATCCGACTTTCTCTTGTGGTCGCTCCTCGCTGCGGCCGTGGTTGCCGGGGCGTGTGTCGCATACGGCGTCTTCGTCGAACGGCGCTGGTATCGAGTGGTCACCTACCGATTGCCGATCCTCCCAGCCCAGACCCAGTCGAGGCTCACACTCCTGCATCTCTCGGACCTGCATTTCGTGGCCTCTGATCAGGGCAAGGCCCGTCTGCTGGCCTCGCTTCCCCCCGCGGACGTGACCGTGGTGACGGGGGACATGCTCGGTGAGCCGGAAGCCGTCGAGGCCGTGGCGGCAGCGCTCAGGCCCGCTCGCGGGGCGGCCGCCTCGTACTTCGTGCTCGGGTCCAATGATTACTTCGCCCCGCGCCGGCTGAGCTACCTGGCCTATTTCCGCAAGCGTCGTCGCCGGCGCCGGGTGATACCGGGCGGGGCTCGAGAGCTCGTACCCATGCTGGAAGCGGACGGCTGGATCCATCTCCAGAACCGCAGAGATTCGGCTCAGGCGTCTGGCTTCCGGCTGGAGGTCGTGGGGCTCGATGATCCCCACATCGAACGGCACGACCTTCGAGTCGCCGTTCGTAAGGATCCGAACGCGTTCGGGCTGGCCATTGTGCACTCCCCCGACCCGGCGCCCGAGCTGGCCGCCCTCGGCTACGACCTCGTCGTGTGCGGCCACACCCACGGAGGACAGGTGCGTATGCCCCTGGTCGGAGCCCTGGTCACCAACAGCACGATCCCTCCCCGGCTGTGCATGGGCCTGTCCCGCTTCGGCCGCACGTGGCTGCACGTCTCCCCCGGGCTCGGGACCAGCAAGTTCGCTCCGTTTCGGTTCCTGTGCCGGCCGGAGGCGACGCTGCTCGAGCTGGCGCCCAACCGGACCTCGGCCGCAGGCGATCAGGATCCGGGCACGGCTGCCGAGGACAGCACTCGATCGAATACCGCCTCGTAGCCCGAGACCATCGCCTCGCCGCTGAACCGTTCCTTCACTCGGGCCCTGCACGCGGCGGGATCGATCTCGCCGAGCTTGCCGAGAGCCGCGGCCGCCTCCTTCGGGTAGTCCTCCACCGAGACGATGAATCCCGTCTCGTCGTCGGCGATCACCTCCGGCACGGACCCGCGCGGCGTGGCGATCACCGGAGTTCCGCAGGCCATGGCCTCGGTCATGACCAGCCCGAAGGGCTCGTCCCAGTCGATGGGGAACAGGAGGGCACTGGCTCTGGACAGGAGGTCGACCTTCTCATCGAAGCCGATCTCGCCCAGCAGGGTGGCATCCTTCGGCACATCCGGGAGCACCACGTGGTGCCAGTGTTGCTCCTCCCCCTTCTCGGCGATCTTCACCGCCATGACCAGGCTCACCCCGGCCTCGCGGGCCGCCATCACGGCCCGGTGCGCGCCCTTGTCCGGTCCGGCCCGGCCGAGGAACAGGACGAAATCGTCCTTCTCGGCCCTGAAGGGATAGGCATCCACGTCGATGCCGTTGTAGACGACTCCGGCGTAGCGAAGCTCCGGCATGTGCGATCGCTGCGCCTCGCTGACGGCGACGAACCAGACCCGGTCGCGCAATAACCCGTACAGCCGGCGCATCTGGTCCGTGAACGCGCCGTGCACGGTGTGAACCGCGGGCAGGCCGAGCAGCGCCGGGACGAGCAGGGCGGACCAGGGGGAGTGCACGTGGAACAGCTCGAATCCCGAGGGGTCCTGCATGGCCCACGCGGTGTGCATGACGTCGTGCCAGGTGTCATGGATGAACTTGGGCCCGGGCGCAGTCTCGAAGATGTACTCCAGGTGGGCTTTCGTGTTCGAATCTCCGGTCGCGAACAGCGTCACGTCGTGGCCGCGCTCGGTGAGGCCGTCCGCGAGGAGCGACACCACCCACTCGATCCCTCCGTATCCACGAGGAGGCACGGCGAGCCAGGGAGGCGCGATCTCCGCGATCCGCATGCGCCCGGAAGGCTAACAGGTACACTAATCCGCTGGGTCGGCTAGCCGGCCAGCGGGACGTAGCGCAGTTTGGTAGCGCGCAGCGTTCGGGACGCTGAGGTCGCGGGTTCAAATCCCGCCGTCCCGACGGGGGTCCAGGGGGGTAGCAGCAACGAGCGCAGCGAGGCAGCTGCGAACCCCCTGGCTTGATGATTCTTGGCGTGTCACGTGCGCACGTGGGATGGAATAATGGGTGCGATCCCCATTCGCGGAATCGACCCCGTATGACCTGGAACGAGGACGGATGCAGAAGCTAGGACCCAAGCACAGGATGTGCAGGCGGGTGGGCGCAGCCGTATGCGGTCGCCCGAACTGCCCCACGAGCAAGCCCACCAGCAAGCAGCGCCCGTACCCACCGGGCCAGCACGGGAGGGCCAGACGCCGGCTCACCGAGTATCACCTGCGCATGCTCGAGAAGCAGAAGCTCCGCTCGATCTACTGGGTCGGCGAGCGCCAGTTCCGCCGGTACTTCCAGGAGGCCACCCGAAAGAAGACCGTGACCGGCGAGGAGCTACTTCGACTGCTGGAGACTCGGCTCGACTCGGTGGTCCTCCGCCTGGGATTCGCCCAGACGATCCACCAGGCCAGACAGCTCGTGTCCCACGGGCACATCCTGCTGGACGGCAAGCGGGTGAACGTGCCCAGCGCCACCGTGAAGGTGGGACAGGCCATCGAGGCCGGCCCCAAAGCGAGGAATTTCATCTCGGTCCGGGAATCCCTCGAGGTCACACCGGAGCCTCCCGTGTATCTCGAGCGTGACAAGGACGACGTGAGGGGACGGCTCATCAAAGCACCCGAGCGTGCAGAGATCCCGCTCCCCGTCCCGGTCGAGGAACGCCTGGTCGTCGAGTTCATGTCCTAGGCGGCCGCCCGGGCGCCCGCCTGGTCAGGGCGACAAGGGACCGTAGACCGTTGCCGGAGCCTTCGCTTCGGCGCGGGGGTTCTGGCTGACGACCGCCAGGTAGGCTCCCACCACGGCCAGGCCAAGGGAGAGGGCAACCACCAAGATCAGGATCCGGACCCGGGTCACTCCCCGACGCTCCTCACTCCGTGATGGTCTCCGGGCTGGAGGATAACAGGGCCTCCCGCCGGACGGCGAGCACCCATGAGGGCGGCGCCGGCCCCGAGAACCAGGGCGAGCGCCACGGCATCGGCCGCGAGCACCGCAACGATCGGGGGCTCCGCGAACGTGGGGACTCGGACGGGAGGGGGAGCCTGGTACAGGACCAGATCGTGTGTCTCGAGGACTACGCGGAGGCCCGCGAGCCTCGGTAACCGCGGCCGCCAGTCTGCTTCCTTGTACAGCAGCACATATCTCACGCCCAGGCGCGCCAGGCCGGTCTCCAGAGGGCCCCGCCCAACCACCACACCCGTGGACATTCGAGACCATGGATCCTCGGCCGGAAGCCTGTACGGCCCCACCTGAAGGCTCGAGTCCGCCACTACCGGCCGGGAGAAGTACTGGGCGGCGGGCTGGCGAACCGTTCGGTCGTGGTTCCACCCGAACGGCAGATAGGCGTGCCACGGAAACGCCAGAACGGCCCCGGGGACCGAATCCCTCGCCATCACCGCCTCCGCCTGCTCCCACGAGGGTGGGTAGCTGACCGGGCTCAGCCGCCCCCCTGCTCCCCACGCGAGAGTGGGGGCCAGGGCGAGAGGCAAGAGCGGGAGCAGCAGGGCCGCTCCCAAGGCCGCACGCTCATCCGAGCGAACGCGGCCAAGGATCCGTTCCACCCCCGCGCCGAAGGCGACCGACTCGAGGAGTGCGAGCGGGATCACGTACTTCTGGGAGTCGCGGAAGATTGCTCCTCCCGGAAGGGCCCGTGATGCCCACCTGACCAAGGGGGCCACGAGGTGAACGCTCGGGGCGATCGCCGCGATCAACCCAAGGGCGGCGAGCGTCGCCAGGCCGCGAACGGCGCCGACCGGCAAGCGCGTCCGAAGCTCGCGCCATCCCCAGAGGCTGACCACGGCGATCAGGCAGAACGCCGGGATCCAGGCCAGACCGTGCCGGCCCGGAGGGGCCAGGTCCGTCCGCCAGAGCCCCCCCAGCGAGACCAGGCTGCCCATGAGACCGAGCGACGAATCGGATCTGGCCCGGAAGAGCTCCAATGCCAGGGCCGGCCGACCAGGGACCGGCTGGTGCAGCAGTCCGGGGACCAGCCAGGGAAGGTTGATCGCCACAGCCATCGCCACCACGGCGGCACCCCGGCGCCCCTTCAGGCCCCCTGGTGGGAAGAGGGCGATCGCCATCGCCACCACAGCGCCGAAGAGGCCCCCGTAGGGTCCGGTAGCGACCGCGGCGGCAAGAGCAAGCGCGAGCCGGGCCCACGCCCGAGGCACGCCGCGCCGATACTCGAGCGCGGCTCCGGCCACCCAAGGCATCGCCGCGTAGGCCAAGAGCAAGGTCCAGTGCCCGAACAGGAGACGCTCGTACAGGAAGGGATTCCACGCGTACAGCATTCCTGCAGCGACCCGAGCCGACGCCCGGCGGGCAGGGACGAGCCTGGCCGCGCCGTAGGCGGCGCCGGCGAAGATCCCTATCAAGATGAGTTTCTGCACGACCTGGCCCGTGAGCAGCTTCGAGGCCGAGGCCACCACGAACCCGGTGGGCACCGAACGGGGAAGGGTTCGGGAAAGCCCGAGGAGGGCCAGCGAAAGGCGGGGATTGGGCACGAAGACCATGTCGTAGGCGAGGACGAATCCTCGCGCCATCAGCGGCCCGGTCACCACCAGCCCCAGCAGCAGCGCGGCCAGGGCCGGCACATGCCGGTGGAGACGAGCGGCCAGATTGTCCATGGTCTGGCGTGGTCGCCAGCGCGCCGCAATGGCGGCCGGCAGTGAGGTTAGGCGAATGCCTCCGCGCGAGCCGGCTCCCTGGCGGGCCGGGTCGGTCGGAGCGAACCGAGGAGGAGCAGGCCCATCGCGATAAAGACGACTCCCGCGACCGGGCCGAAGAAAGGAATCCACAGCTCGACCAGGCGGAGCTGATAGACCTTCGTCCTGACCTGCTCCGCGGTGTGACCGACGCTCTGCAGATCGTTCAGGAAGTTCGACTGGGCCAGCGTGATCGCGTACTTCCCCTGGTAGGTGGCCCACTGGGACGAGACCTGGCCTGCCTTGACGATGGCACCGGTGACCGGCTCCACCCACAGCGTGGTGGTAGCTGCGTACCAGCGATCGGTCGGAAACAGACCCTTTCCCGCTCCGATCAGGGACCCCGGCAGGTCCAGAGTCCCGATCTGGGTAGCGGGAACATCGCTGCGGAAGACGTAGACGTCCAGCCCCTCAAGCGATTCCGTCCGAAGGTACCTCGCGGGGAAGGGTTTGTGCGCAGTGTAGTCGTAGAAGGAGTACGTCTGCTTCCTTGTCCCGAAGGGGAACTTCAAGGTGGTTCCCTGGATCCCCGGGGTCTCCCCGCAGCCACACCGAACGGCCTCTCCGGTTGCCCTGTCCATCGCATAGATCGTCAGGTCGTAGTTGAAGTCCTTTCCCGTCTGGAGGTTCCTCGTACGGTTGAAGATGCTGATCACCGCGACGTCTTTGGAACTCGCCTTCTGATTGGACTTGGCGATGGAGATGTTCTCCGCCGGGAACGGCCCGACGACGTAGGCGACCTGAGCGCTCAACACCCTGGCCGAGCCCACGGAGACGCTCTTGTCATACACATCGATGGGAGCCTTTTCGACCCGAGGCTTGGTGTAGAAGTACAGGAGCGGCGCCAGGAAGATCAGCAGGCAGCCCACAGCGAAGACGACATACCCGAAGATTCGGCGCACGTCCTCCCCTCTCGGAACGACTCCCGTCGTATCTACCGAAGGCCGAACTCGGAAGGCTGGCCCGAAGCATAACCGCTCGGCCGCCCTCGCGGAAGGCAAGCCCCTCGCCGCCGGCACATCGTCACGCCCGCTCGACGTAGAGGGAACCCAGCACGAGCACGTCCATCCGCGTTCGCCGGAACGTCTCCACCGCCTCCTCCGGGGTGCAGCAGATGGGCTCGTTCTCGTTGAACGAGGTGTTCAGCAGGATAGGCACACCGGTCCGGCGGGCGAAGGCTCTGATGAGCTCGTAGAAACGCGGGTTCTGCTCGTGGCGGACCGTCTGTACCCGGCCCGTCCCGTCGACGTGTGTGGGGGCCGGGATCTGCCCGCGCCTTTCCTTCCTCACGTCGTAAGTGAACAGCATGAAGGGTGAAGGATATTCGTCCTCGAACCACTCGCCGGTGCACTCCTCGAGGATCGATGGCGCGAACGGCCGGAACGGCTCGCGATGTTTCACCCGGGCATTCAAGATCTCCTTGATCTCAGGTCGGCGCGGGTCGGCGAGTATCGACCGGTTGCCCAGGGCCCGCGGGCCGAACTCCATACGTCCCTGGAACCAGCCCACGATCTTCCCTTCCGCGAGATCCGCGGCCGCACGCTCGGCGAGCTCGATGTCGTCCAACCTGTGGGGCTCGAGACCGCCTGCTTTGAGGGCTTTCGCGTAGGAAATCTCATCGAACTCCGGCCCCAGGTAGACATGGTCCATCACGTGGGATCGGGGGAAGCCGAGGACGTGGTGATAGACATGGGCAGCTGCGCCCAGGCTGGTCCCGCCATCGTACGCCGCGGGTTGGACGAAGAGTTCCTGGAATCCGGTCTCCCGACGGATCTTCCCGTTGACCACGCAGTTCAGCGCCACGCCCCCCGCCAGACACAGCGCGCTCTGACGCGTCTCTTCTTGCAGCGACCGGAGCATGGCCAGCTCGACTTCCTCCAATCGGCGCTGCATCGACGAGGCCACGTTGCGATGTCGCTCCTCGATGGGTTCCTCGGTTGCGCGCCGGGGAGGGCCGAACCGATGAAGCATCGCCTCGTCCCATACGGGGCCGAGCTTCGCCGGGCCCCCCCGCCACACCATGGGCTGGATTTCCCGACGATGCCTGAAGAACCGCATGTCCAGTTGGAAGCGCATCCCTCCCTGATACCGAAGCACCTCGGCCATCTCGTCCAGATACTCCGGTTCGCCGTACGAGGCCAGCCCCATGACCTTGTACTCGTCGCCGTACGCGTTGAAGCCGAGGAATTGGGTGAAGCCCAAGTAGAACATCCCCAGCGAATGCGGGAAGTTGACCTCGCCATCGATCCGAAGACGGTTGCCTTCGCCCACCCCCCACATCGCCGAAACCAAGTCGCCGAAGCCGTCCAAAGAAAGCACGGCGGCGCGCTCGAACGGCGAGACGAAGAAAGCGCTGGCCATGTGGGCGACATGGTGCTCGACGCGGTGGATCCGGGCCCGAAGAGACCCTGGGCCCCACGCAGGACTGTTCTCCAACACGGAATTGATCCGCATCTGGGCAAGTGGCTCGCCACGATGACGGACGAGGTTGCGACCAGAGCGTGTCGACAGGGCGAACCGCGCCTTGCGCAGCAGGTTGGCCAGCGGGTTCCCGGCGACGGCGACATGGTCGATATCGCGGGGCAAGACGCCGGCGGCGTCGAGACAGTAGCCGATGGAGCGGTGGGGAAACCCGGTCTCGTACTTCTGCCGAGTGAAGCGCTCTTCCTCCACGGCTGCCACGAGGTTGCCATCGACGAGAAGCGCCGCGGAAGCACTCGAGTGGTACGCATTGATGCCCAGAACGACTGTCACAGCTTCATCTCCGCAAGGAGGGGCCGATTCGGCAGCCAAAAAACCGTGCTGCTCATGGGCACGGTAACGCCACCACGCGCGGACTGAGTGAAGCCTTGCACAGTCTCACCCTGCTCGCCAGAATTCGGTCGATGATCCCTTCCCCTTCCTGCGCTCGCACGTCGTGCGCCAAATGTCAGCCCGGCGCCCTTCTCGCCACGAAAGCTGGCACCGGCTCGCGCGGACACCCAGTGTGAGGACAGTCGAACGACGGGAGTGGCCTCGGGCCAGGACATCCCCGACGGTCATCTCCTTCAGCTGGTCCTCGAGGACGATCATGTGGATCGTCCTCACGTTCGGCCTGCTCGCCCTGCCATTCCTCTCGCTTCCTGGGCGCTACGTGTTCGACACGCGTGATTCCTTGTGGCTGAACCCAACCGGATACCTTGCACGCGCATTGGTCCTGTGGCGTGGCAGCCCGTACCTGGGGCACCAGCAGCACGACGGCATCTTGTTTCCGATGGGGGTCGCGGTGTGGATGCTTCGCTCGATCGGCCTGTCGGCCTGGGTGGCCGAGCGTCTGTGGCACGGCTTCCTGCTCCTGACCACCGCCGGGTCCACCATTCTCCTCGTAGACGCTCTACGCGGGCGTCGAGCCGTCGCCGGCCCGGTCACCGCAGGGTTGCTGTATAGCCTCACGCCGTACACGTTCGGCTACGGCCTTCAATTCACAGCGGTGTTCCTTCCGTACGCGCTTCTGCCACTGCTCCTGCTGGTGACGCTGCGCGGGATCGAACGGAAAGGATTCGTGTGGCCGGCGCTCTTCGGCCTGACGACCTTCGCTATGGGCGGCGGAAACGGCGCCCCCCAGGCCTACGGCCTCGCAGCGGCGGCCGGACTCTGGGCTTGGATCGCGCTTATAGACCGACGGGTCAGCCTGAGGTCGGCCGCCCGGTTCGCCGGCTGGTCACTCCTGTTCGTCGTTGGACTCAATCTCTACTGGCTCTTCCTGCTGGGCTCGAGCGAGGTATCCAACGCTCTGGCCTTCAGTGAGCAGCCATATGGCATCAACATCAGCTCTAGCGCCTCAGAGACAATCCGGGGCCTGGGGTTCTGGCAGTTCTACGGGGGAGACCGGTTCGGACCGTGGATCCCATCGGTCCGAACCTACGTGACGTCGATCCCGCTCCTCATGGCTGGTTTCGCCGTCCCGCTCGGTGCGCTCTTGTCCGCGTGGCTCGTGCGATGGAAGCATCGACTCTTCTTCCTCCTGCTGTTGGTCGTGTCGGTGTTCGTCGGGGTAGGGATATTTCAGCCATCCGATCCAACGCCTTTCGGGCGAGCCCTGCTGTTCCTGTACGGCCACGTCCCAGGGACGGCCGGCCTTCGAACGACGTACAAGGCCGTCATGGTGGTCAATCTGTGTGTGGCCGTGCTCGCCGGGATTGGAATCGCAGCACTATGGGATCGACTGGCGGCCAAGAAAGCCCCTCGCCTGGTGCGCACGGCGGCCTTGCTGGGCGTCGTGCTCGTGGTCGGGGCGAACGCCTATCCGCTGTGGGCCGGCCGCCTGTACAACCCGGCCCACGGTCTCAGACAGGTGCCCGGATACTGGCGAGAGGCCCTCAACGAGCTCGACCTCCGCGATACGGACTACAGGGCCTTCTTCGCTCCCGCCACGAGCTGGGCGACCTATCGGTGGGGAGCGATCAAGGAGGGCATCACCGCGACGGATCCGGGCCTCGCGTCCATCTCCCCCATCCGGCTTCCCATCGGAGAACGCTTCGGATCCAACCTCGTGGCAGCCGTGGAACAACCCTACCTCGCTGGCCGCTCGGCAACCGGGTCGGCGCAACTGTTCCGCTATCTCGGGGTCCGGGACGTCGTGCTCCAGAACGACATCGACTGGGTCCGTGCCAACACCGCAGGCCCGAGCCAGCTGAAGCGGCTGCTCGGGGATCACAACCTGGTACCCGCCGGCACATTCGGAACGGCCAAGGGCAACGTGCAGGTTCTGTCGGTTCGCGACCCAATCCCGATGGTCCGGGCGGAGTCGCCCGACCCGGTGATCCTGTCGGGCGACGGGTTCGGCATGGCAGATGCTGCGAGGGAAGGTCTGCTCCAGGGTGGCCCTCCCGTGCTCTATTCGGGGACGCTGACGAGCTCAGAGCTCCAGACGCTGATCCGCGACTCAAACCCGAGGTTCCTGATCACCGACAGCAATCGTCGGGTCGTGTGGTACTTCACCGGGCCGAGGGCCCCCCACTCCTACACGCTGCCCGCGGGCCAGTCGATTTCCGGCCGCGACCCTGGATACCTGCTCTTCGATGACCGGCCCGAGACCCAGTCCGTCGCGGTGTATCCCGGCGCTCGCGCGATCACAGCGTCGGGGTATGGATCAGTGTTCCGGTTGAGCCCGCAGTACCGTCCGGCGAACGCCTTCGACGGGGACCCTGCTACATGGTGGGTGGCAGGGATCGGTGGCGATCCAACAGGAGCATGGATTCAGGCTGTATTTCCGAAGCCTCTTCCCATGTCGAGTGTCACTATCTCGTCGCCCAACGTGCCATGGCTGAATAGAGTCGAGCGGATCCGCCTCGAATTCTCCGACGGAACGTCGTTGGCCAGCCAGCTCAATCAACTCGGGCCCACCACGATTCGATTCCGAGAGCGGGTAACCGCAACTCTTCGCGTTCGGATCGTTTCAACGGGTTTCAGCCCCACCCCGAGGGCATCCGGCGCGGCAATCGGGGAGATCCAGGTTCCAGGGCTGCGGGCGGCAGAGATCATTCAGGTACCGAACGATCTGATGGAAGCGGCGCGGCAGACCGATCGAGGGCTTGCGCTCCTGGCTGGGCAACCAATCCGCTACCTGTTCGAACGAGCTCGGATCGATGCTCCCGGACTGGTCGACGAGGAGACGGGAATCAGCAGGCGATTCCAGGTCCCAGATTCCACCGCGTACATCTTGAGCGGGACTGTCCACATCGGCCCGAACGCCTCGGACGACCAGATCGACGAGCTCACGATGGGGCGGACAGCAACTCGGGTCACCTCCTCGAGTAGGTACCTAGGCAACCCCCGGCTGCGCGGGAGCTCGGCCTTCGACCGAAATCCACGAACAAGCTGGGTTCCCGCCGGGGGGAAGGGCCAATGGGTGAGGATCGAGTTCCCCTCCCGTTCGATAAGCCGAATTGTGCTTCGATCCTCGGTCGGACCCAAGTTCAGCGCCGCTCTGGGCGTCCACGCCACTTTCTCAGATGGGAGCGTCGTACACGGCAACGCCGCTCGGGTCCGACAGGGTGTGATCGACATGAGATTCACGCCCCGGGTGACCTCCAGCGTCACCGTCACGATCGACCGGGTCTACTCGCTGTTGGACCCACGGAAGCCCATCTCCATCAAGGAGATCGAGATTCCGGAGGTCGCACCGCTCAAGATGGATGACGCGGCTGTCCTCCCCTGCTCCATGAGTTCCAGCCTGACCCTCGACGGGGCCCCGCTCGCCATCCAGCCCGCCGGGACCGTGGGACACTTCCTGGGCGGTTCCAATCTTCCACTCCAGAGATGCGGCGCTGCCCCGGTATCATTGAAGTCGGGGTGGCACCACTTGCTGGCAAGAGGCGGCCTGCAGCCAGACACCATTTCGCTCGCCACGCCCGGATGGCGCCCACCGAAGCGGCCTGATGTCCTCCCCTCAGTCTCCTTCTCCACTACCCCTACCGGCGGGTTCGACGTGGCGGTCCGTGGCGCGACAGACCCCTACTACCTGGTCATGGGACAGAACATGGATCGAGGCTGGAGGGCCACGATCAACGGTCGGGATCTTGGCCCTCCAATTCTCCTCGATGGCTACTCAGCAGGGTGGCGCATCGATCGACCAGGCTCGTACTCGGTCGCGGTGCGATATGGACCGCAGCGAATCTATTCGTTCGCGCTCATCCTTACTGGGGCCACTCTCCTCGTGGCCGTGATCGTCCTCATCGTGAGCGGATACAAGGGCCGTTCTCGTGGTAGCCGATCCAAGCCTTGGCGACCCCTCGGTCCCACGCTTCGTCATCCCACACCCCCACAGCGGCCATGAATGAAGGGCGAGGGAAGACACGCCCGCGACGGACCGCAATGCAAACACTGCCCCGATGGGCGGGCGCGATCGCGCTGTCCGCTGGCTTCCCGGCAGCCACATGGCTGGTCGGCGGCATGGTCGGGCTGATCACCGGCCTCGTGATCGTCGTTCTCTGGTGGGGCATGGCTCCGCGCCTCTGGGTCATCTGGGCGCTGTCGGTGGTGCTTCTCGCGATCGCTCCAATCACGGTCGTTCTCCAGGGTCTTCCTCAGACCAGCGTGGTGGGCTCCGGTTTCGGCGCGGAACACCTGCTTGCGCACCGAGTCGTCAGCGTGTCACTCGAACTCGCCGCCTTCGCCGGTCTCGTGGAGCTCGCTGGTCTTCAGTCGGTCTCGAGGTCCCGAACCCGGAGGGCCTGGCGCACACTCTCGGGTGAGCCCCGCGACCTCCTCACGCGTGGCGGAGACGCTCCGAGGTAGGGATTCGATCTGGACAGGATGCCATGCTGCCGGCAAGCTGACGGCCCCTGATCACTGGCTGGGGAGAGCCGGCTTCACCAGTCCCAGCCGGATCTTGCTGACACAGACGGGTCTCTTGCTAGTGCCGATCGTGACAGACCTGGCCGTTCCCCGGTGGAACAGGATCAACGTGTGCGGGCCTCGGAGGAACCGAACGCGTTGCGGGTCGCCATCGATTGCCACGGATCCCATCTGCTCACCGTTCGAGTTGTATGTGACCATGACCCCCCACGTCCAGAAGAACAGGGGCCGTCTCAGCTGTATGAAGACGGGTCCCTCACTGGTGCGATACCCGCACCCACGGACTGGACCAGGATCGGCTTGCGCAGCGGATCCGACGTGGACCGGCCAGAGCCGACCCAGGCGATCGAAGATAAGCGGGTGTTCATCGGGGGCGTTCCACCGGATGTGGGGGGCGATCGGCGCCAGAGCGTACGACAGCTTCGCCTGGTCAAGCGAAGGGGGCGCTGCCCTCACAGGAAGAAAACTGTCGACCACGGACGCCGCCGGGTGCTCCTCCAGCCCCGCCTTAGCTGTCTCCAACCAACTCCTCGCGGAGTAGGTCTCGGCCGTGCCCGCCATGCGGAAGCTCGTGAGAAGAGCGGAGATCGCATACGCGAGAGCCATACCGACTGCGAACTTCCGTGAAGCGTCAGCGCCCGCCCACGTGGTTCGACTTTGCCCCCTCACCTGTCCAGGGGCCCAGTCGCGCCTCCTGGATCCCGCGCCCAGAGGGAACACACGGGGAGACCACCCGGGACTGCTTCGCCGATCGAGCGGCACCATGAATGCCAGGGCGAGAGCGACAGCGAATACGGCAACAGAGTCCGCATAGTAACGGCTGCCCAAGCCGCTCTCGGCTCCGATCAGAGGCAGCCTGCCAACGGCGACCAGTGCTGTGGACATGCCGATGTAGACCAAGAGCAGGGTCCAAGCCCGCCACGCGCACCGGTATCGGAGCACCGAGACCGCGACGATGAGCCCGGCTGCCAACCACGTGGCCACCCGAGGCAACAAAGGGAGCTCGTACACGAAGGCCTTCCCTAAGGGGGAGGCCGACCAGGGGCCACCCAGGTACGTCGGGATGATCGTCGACCCCAGGGTCTTGGTCACCACTCGCTCGAGCTGCAGCAACGTTGGGTGGCCGGCCACTACCCCTTTGGCCACGGCCGCGTACCAGCTCACGTACGCGACGGTGATACCCCCCAGGACGGCCCAAAGCCGCCACAGGCCGACCGACACGTTCCGGAGTCGATTCGTCCCGCCACCCTCCCCAAGGAAGAAGAGGACGAAGAGCGCCGTGATCGGGAGGATAAGAACTGCCTTCTGCCAGAAGATAACGGCTCCCGCGTAGACGAGGCCAACCCAGACGAGACGCCAGGTCGATCGATCGCGAACGTAGGACAGCACAGCGAACAGTGTCGCGACGATGAACAGCTGAAGAGGAACGATTGTCAGGGCGGCTGCCCACCAGAGAGAAGGCGGTACCGAGAGTGGACAGAGCATGAACACCGCGAGGGGGATGAGGTTCGTGGGCCGGTCTCCGAACAGGCTGATGAGAAACCTCCACATCAACACCCCGCCCACGAGTGTCAGCACGAGGAGTGGAGCCATCGCGACCGCGTAGTTGAGCGGTGCAGTCCGGCTCACCACCCACACCAATGCGAACTGCCCAGTCAAGAGATGGCCGTTGTATTGGGTGGTGATGAACTGCAGGAACGGCACCCGCGTGGCTTGCGCTACGTAGTTCCAGTCGTCTCCCTGGAAGGTCCATTGCAACACAGCCCATACCCGCCAACTCACAACCGAGATCACGAGCGCGACGGCGATGAGCGAGTCGACCGAGGGCAGTCTGATTCGAACGACGTGAGTAACGAGCTCCGCCCCTCCCGACTCATGCTCCTGGGTGGAGAGGTTCCTGCTCACTCACATCTCCGCTGGCCTCGCCCGCTTCTGGACGAGAACGACACAGTTCCACAGAGTGACTTCCCGCACCCCGGGAATCTTGGCCAGGAACCTGAGTGACGGCCAGTACCGGGGACACGCATCCAGGAGCCGAACGTCCCTACGGCCCAGCCCTCGAATAACGTCCCCCACGTGGACCGGAAATAGCGTCCTCCCCGGCACGTGCAAGGGCGCCCGTCGGAAGAGCATTCGATACACGCGAAGACCGAACCGCTGTCCCAGGTAGTGGAACGGGCTCCAGTCATGTCCTCCGAAGGGTGAGTACCAGTTCGTCCAGGAGAGATAGACCAACCCTCCAGGGCTACAGACCCTGAGCAGTTCGTCGATCAATCCCCAGGTGTCTTCGACGTGCTCGAGGACATTGGACGAGGCGACCCCGTCGAACGAGCCTCCCCGGAACGGCAGACGCTGGGCGGTCCCCACGACGAAGGGTGTCGGCTCGGTCCCGCGTACCCGTCGGTCGCTCAGGTCCAGCGCCACGACGTTCGCCCCAGCCGCGGCCAAGGCCTCGGCAAGAGTGCCCGAGCCCGCGCCGACGTCGAGCCATCGGCAACCGGCTATCGGCACTCCTCGGGCCTTCAGATATCTGCGGGTTAGTATCGCGACCGCTCGACCGAAGGAAAGTGGGTCTTGCCGATGGGCCAGCGCCAGCAGGAGTGTGGTCCACATCTCCGCAGGCGAGGGGCCCGATCGAATGCTTCCCTTCCCGCGTCGGCCAGGGTCTTCATTGCCTGAAGCGAGGCACGGCGGAGCGGGAGCGTTGGATGCCACGTCCTCGGTTCGCCCACCCACGTAGCCATAGCGAGCCAACAGGGGCCATGTCAGCGTGGTGACTACCGCCCGCTGGAGCGGTCTCATCTGCTTCACCCACTCCTCGTCCTGCCTGATCTCGATCCCTCCTGCATGGAACCGCATGGGGTTACCGGCAACCGTGTGAGCTCCTTCCAGGTGGGCGGTAGATGGGCCGAGAAAGGCAAGTCGGTCGGGGCCGAGTTCCAGGGCATCGAGGATCCTCGTCAATTCCGCCCTGGTGTCCCGAACCAGATCCTCGTATCTCACCAGCACATATGGGAAACCGAACCGACGTGTTGCGGCCGCAGCGACGTTGGAAAAGTCCCATGCCAGCCCGCTCCGCACCGCTCGATATCTGGGCATGTAGCGCGACTCCCAAACCACTTCCGGCCTTCGGCGGAGTCGCTGCCACGAGAACGCCACAGGTCTGCTGTCCCGGACGAGATGCACGAACCGGACGTCGAACCCCGGGATGGAGCGAAGGATGTAGGCATGTTGGGGATCCTTCGTCGAGTCCACCAAGTACTTGGCCCCCGAGACGCGCTGCATGCCACCGTAGAGGCGGCCCAGCGCCTTCCTGTACGCGTCCATCCTCCGTCGGTACGATGGCGTCCAACCCCCCGTCAGGATCCTGGGGATGTCCCGGAACCCGTCCACGGATGCCCTGATCCTGCTGATCTCCAGTGGGTCGATGCCACCGAACCCGCCGAAGGCGGCGTCCACCACCTCACGCCAGAAAGGGCACTCCCGGAACGCCTTACCGCAGCCACAGAGCTGATTGCCGAGGAACCCCCGGTCCCAGACGTGGCGCACCTCGCCGAAGGACTCGAAACCTTCGATCTGGCCAAGGAGGCGGTCGAGCAGGGTGCTGCCGGTTCGGGCGTAGCCACCAATGAACACGACGCTGACCGGGGAGTCGCTCATGGACCCAAGATTCTGGGGGAGCCCGAGGCCCCTGACCAGTGGCAGGGTCAACGGCTCTCAGCCCCCACGTTTCCTCGCTATCACGTAGCCGTACGCCGAATAGGCTCGGAAGCGCCGCGCTGCCGCGAGCTCCAGTCGCACCACCGTCCCGACCAGGCGTTCCAGAGGCCGGAGGCGCCGGCGCGCGAAGCCCCAGATCCAATACAGCACGTTGAACTGCTCGGTAATGTCGGCGACGAACCCAGCGTCCTGCACCGCCTGGACCAGCTCTGCATAACGAAATCTCGACCTGACCGGAACCGACTCCCACTCCGGGCGAAGGGCCCGGGCCAGTCTCATGACGGGACTGTCCTCGCAGGTCTCGATCAGGACCAGGTATCCGGTCGGCTTGAGGACACGACCGACTTCGTAGAGCACGGCCTCGAAGTCGCGGGCGTGATGAAGAACGTGAGACACGTGGACGAGATCGAACGTGCGATCCCGGAACGGTAGTCGCTCCCCCTCGGCGCCTGCTACCGGTCCAGCCTGCCTGGCCTCCCGGAGAGCGGCGACGGAGACATCGGAGCCGACAACCCGACCACCGGTCGCCAAGACACCCATATGGGATCCGTCGCCGCATCCAAGGTCCAGGATGAGGGCACCGGGCCGAAAGCCCTGGAGGATCTCACGCTCGAGCGGCAGGTACGTGAAGACCCGCTCGTCGCGCCAAGCCAAGCTGCTGTAGTCATAGTCCACAAGCACACCGCCCGCTCGGGGCACAGGCGCGTAGCGTAGCCCGTGCCCTAGGCAAGCCTCCCTTGAACCCGAAATAATGTCGCGGCGCTGTAGCTGTCGAGGATCGAGGCCCGTCGGCGTAAGGGGGGGCATGGGCCACAAGAAGTGGGCGGCCAGGCTCAGGCGAGTCGAGCTGACGGGCGCGCTCGCCTTCGGCGCGGGCCTTCTCGCTGCTGCAGCATTGAACTTCGCCTTCGTGGGAGCCATGGGGCGGCTCCTCGATCCTCCCGTGTTCGGGACGCTCGGGGTGCTGGTAGCAGCCCTGCTCGCAGTGACGGCGCCGGTGAA
>DASXTW010000051.1:0-2428 GCA_036505215.1 Actinomycetota bacterium
AGACCGTGAATATGCCCGAGCACGTCACCGTGGAGGAGGTCGAGCAGCTGTTCGTGGAGTCCTGGCGGCTCGGGCTGAAGGCCGTGGCCATCTACCGGGACAACTGCAAGGTGGCGCAGCCGCTGTCGGCCGACAAGAAGACCAAGGCGCCCGAGCCGGCCGCGCTGGCCCAGCCGGTGCGCCGGCGCCTGCCACGCAGCCGCCCCTCCATCACCACCAAGTTCGAGGTGGGCGACGCCGAGGGGTACATCACCGCGAGCTCGTATCCGGACAACGGGATCGGCGAGATCTTCCTGAAGTCCTCGAAGCAGGGGTCCACACTGGCCGGCATCATGGACGCGTTCTCTATCGCCATCTCGATCGGTCTCCAATACGGGGTGCCCCTCGAGGCCTACGTTGACAAGTTCATCAACATGAAGTTCGAGCCGTCGGGGATGACCAACGACGAGGACATCCGGTTCGCCTCCTCGCTGGTGGACTACGTGTTCCGGCGCCTGGCCCTCGATCACCTACCGCCCGAGAAGCGGGAGGCCCTGGGGATCCGCTCGATCGCCGAGCGCAAGGAGACGGCGAGGGCCGAGGCCGAGGGCAAGGGAGCCGGCTCGCCGGCTCTGGTGAAGCCCCCCGAGCCCCGGGCCGTGGTGCCGGCCCAGCCAGGCGACGTGATCGAACGGCCGCGGGCCCAGGCCGCCGACGCGCCGCTGTGCTACACGTGCGGCTCGAAGATGCAGCCGGCGGGGTCCTGCTACGTGTGTCCGTCGTGCGGCTCGACCAGCGGGTGCTCGTAAGCTGACCCGATGGAGCTGCCGTTCAAGCGGCTGGACCCCGCGGCGGAGCTGCCAACGCAAGCGCACCCGGGGGATGCTGGTCTGGATCTGTGCTCGACGATCGACGTCGAGGTCCTGCCGGGGGAGCGGATGATGGTCCCGACCGGTCTCTCCGTCGCAATCCCGGACGGCCACGCGGGGTTGGTCCTCCCGCGATCGGGCCTCGCGTCCCACCACGGCCTGACCCTTGCCAACGCGCCAGGGCTGATCGACTCGGGGTATCGGGGCGAGGTCACGTGCGCGCTGGTGAACTTGGACCGAGATCAGGCGGTGAAGATCAGGAAAGGTGACCGGATCGCACAGCTCGTGGTCGTGGCCCTGCCACCGATCCTCCCGTCCTGGGTGGCCGAGCTTCCGCAATCCACACGCGGCGAGGGTGGGTTCGGGTCAACGGGCGCTTGACCAGGGCCGCAGGGGGCTGCCGTTGAAGGCCGGAGTCCCAATCCCTAGACTTTGAGTGCCCCTCAGGGACGTGCGGACGTGGCTCAGTTGGTAGAGCACCACCTTGCCAAGGTGGGGGTCGCGGGTTCGAATCCCGTCGTCCGCTCTAGCAATGAGTCGCTGACCTGCCCCTTGTCCTGGCCTGACGAGTCGCCGCCTTCCGGCTTGCCCATGAGTTGCCCATGGCTTGCCCATGAACGCCGGAGTACAGACGCCGTGCCGTGGGGAAAGGGCTCGATCATGCCCTTCGTCTTCAGCCTGAGGTGCTGCCCAGGGTGTCCGGGTTAACGACCGCTAGTCCCGCACAGCCCGATGTAGGGGAACCGGTTTCGTCATGCCCATGAGGTCAACGGGATCCACGTCGATGAACCGAATGTTCTCCATGCGACCGCAGGTCTTTCGGCGTCGGTCCCAGCCGCGTCGTTACGTCAACTCACGTAGATGCGTCCCTCGTCGCGGTCACCGAGGGCATGTTTGGTACAAGAACTCGATCGGCCAGCGCCACCGCGTCCGCGATGGCGCTGAAGCGTCCATCCCCCTCTGAGGGGCATTTCTTCCGATCACGGCGCTCACCTGCGAGTTTGCAGATCCGTGATTGCAGCCCCTCACCGCCACGCGGAAGGTGGCGACAAGCAAGCGCGCAAGCCTGCTCCTTCGGCTCGGAAGAAGTTGAATGTGAGGGACTCAGATTTCGACCCGGGACGGGATCGAAGCCTTCGTCGATGGGACGGTGCAGGCCCAACACCGGCGACCGCCCCACCGACCCCAGACTTCGCAAGTCCCTAGCTCAGGCGCATGATCAGAGTTTCTGCACCTACACCTCGGCGGGACCACGGCATTCACTGCTGTGATGGGTCCGTCGCCGCGGAGCCGGTGAGGCAGCCGGACCCGACAGCGCAAGATCGCGCAACAACTTTGGGCCCGCGACTGGGTGGCGCCAACGAGGCCGACTTCGATAGGCTCGTAAAGACACTGGTCGGCACGCTCGGTTGAGGGGGTTCGGGCACCCGGGCACGAAACGAGGAGGCCCCATGCGTTCACGAACCGGGATCGCGTCGTTTGCACTTGCAGTCGCCCTGAGCCTCGTCACGGCGGCACCTTCGACCGCCGGAGCCTTCACGGTGTCTCCGCTCACGGTTCTGTCCGGACCGAGCCCCTTC
>DASXTW010000052.1:0-2542 GCA_036505215.1 Actinomycetota bacterium
GAACAGCAGGATGCACAGCATCAGGAACAGCTCCACGCTGATCAGCAGCATGCCGATGCTCATGCCTGCCTTGAGCGGGATCGCGTAGACCGGGAGCGGTTCCCCGCGGAGGCTCGCGAATGCCGTCCGGGAGTTCGCGAACGTGTTGATGCGGATCCCGAACCACGCCACCCCGTAACTGCCCCCGATCCCGATGAGGCTGAAGAGCAGGATGACGAAGACCTTGACGGCCTCGAAGTGGAGGAGCAGCCCGAAGTAGAGGACGATGATGACCCCGATGAACGCCTCGAGGATCAGGATGAACTTGCCCTGGGTGATGAGGTAGGTCTTGCAGGTCTCGTAGATGAGCTCCGAGATCTCGCGCATGGATTCGTGCACGGGGAGGCCCTTGAGCTGCCCGTAGATCACGAGGCCGAAGACGAGACCCAGCAGGCAGACCACGAGCCCGCTCATCAGCAGTCCCCGACCGCTGAAGCCGAGGAAGCTCACCCCGCCGAGATCAGGGATCCTCAGGTTCGCCTCGCCGCCCCCGCTGTGCGCCGGTGTCGACGGCAGCGCGGTCACCGCGGACGTACCGGGAGCGGTGGCCTGTGCCCACACGTCCGGAACAGCCATGGCCCCGAGCAGCACGGCAAGGAGCGCAATCAGCGTGCGGAGACGCTTCGGAGCCAACCGGTTCATCGTGCGGTCTCCTGGATCTCGGGCTTCGTTGGAGAGAGGTGGCATGCCGGCACCACCCGGGCTTGGCGACATTCCGTGAAGGAACCTTTCTCGTTCGTCCGGACGACGGAAAGGCGCTGAAAAATCGCCCACACTCTACGTGACGGGTCCGGAGGTGTCAATCAGAAACTCCCGGAAGTACTGGAAAAGGCTACAAGTTGACATCATCCAGCCCGCGGGCGAGGATGGCCCGTGACTGGCTCGCCGGCGTTGCCCCTGGACCCATTCATCGGGAGTCCCGACCTTCGGATAGCCCTGGACGTGACCCCGTGAGGCCGCGACGCTTGAAGTGTCCGGAGTGCGGGACACCCACGATGTGGCAGGACAACCCGCACCGCCCGTTCTGCTCCTTGCGCTGTCGCCTGGCCGACCTCGGCCAGTGGCTCGACGAGCGCTACCGCCTTCCCGGACCGGCATTCTCGCCAGAGGCCGACGATGTTCCGTAAGACCACCGGCTCCATCCTCTGCCCGTCGTGCCGCCGGATCACGAACGCAGACGCGGCGACGTGTTTCTATTGCGGGCGTCGCCGTCCGGGGATGTGGGGCTTTGCGCCGGCGGCCCGACTGCTCGGAGGATATGTCGGCGTCACGCCGCTGGTGATCTCGACCTGCGTGGTGTTGTACGTCGTCAGCGTCCTGCTGGATCCCCTCGCAGCGCTGCGGCCGCGCGGTCCGTTCGACTTGCTCGCACCGAGCAGCCGGGCGCTCTACCGGCTCGGGATGACCGGTGCGGAGCCGTGGGCGCTGGGCCGCTGGTGGACGCTGATCACCGCCATGTACCTGCATGGTGGCCTGCTGCACATCCTCTTCAACGTCCTGTGGATCCGGCAGCTCGGACCCGCCGTAGAGGAGCTCTATGGCAGTGGAAGGCTGGCGGTGATCTTCACCGTGTCCGGCGTCGCTGGTTTCGTCATGTCGAACCCCCTCGACCCATCCCCCACGATCGGCGCGTCGGGGGCGATCTTCGGGCTGCTCGGCGCGATGGTGGCCTACGGGCGCCAGCGCGGCGGCGTGTTTGGCCGCCTGGTGTTGCGCCAGTACGGGCAATGGGCGCTCGTCCTCTTCGTCTTCGGCTTCCTGATGCCGGGGGTGAACAACTTCGCTCATGCCGGTGGCTTCCTGGGAGGTCTCGCCTCCGGTCTCGTGCTCTCCAACCTGGAGCGGCGGCCCGAGGGGTGGCTCGATCGTGCACTGGCGGCCGCGACGTTCGCGGTGACGGCCCTCGCGTTCTTGCTCGCGCTCTGGCACGGCTTCCTGTCGTAGCCGCCCTGCATCGTCCCTGGACAACACAACACCGCCCCGTCACGGATCCAGGGGGGACCCGCGACGGGGCGGTGTGAGAAGACCCCCGGCGACGACCTACTCTCCCACGCCGTTGCCAGCGCAGTACCATCGGCCCTGGAGGGCTTAACGGCCGTGTTCGGGATGGGAACGGGTGTGGCCCCTCCGGCAACGTCACCGGGGACCGGGGGTATCGAGCACGGAGAATCTCAAGAGCAGCGCGAAGCGACAACATCCGAAAAAAACCGTGGTCAAGCCGCACGGCCGATTAGTACCGGTCAGCTGAGTGCGTTACCGCACTTACACCTCCGGCCTATCAACCTGGTCATCTACCAGGGGCCTTCAGGGGGCTTACGCCCCGGGAGGTCTCATCTTCAGGCGGGTTTCGCGCTTAGATGCTTTCAGCGCTTATCCCTGCCGGACATAGCTACCGAGCGATGCTCCTGGCGGAACAGCTCGCACACTAGAGGTCCGTCCACCCCGGTCCTCTCGTACTAGGGGCAGCTCCCGTCAAACCTCCTCCGCCCGCGACAGATAGAGA
>DASXTW010000053.1:0-3891 GCA_036505215.1 Actinomycetota bacterium
AACCGGAGCCTCCCGCCCATCCGGGCCTGCACCTCCTTGATGATGGGATATGCGGCGCCGCAGTACGGACATTCGTAGTCGCCGTACTGGACGAGCGTCACCGGCGCATCCGCCGGCCCCTGGATGTGGTCCCGGTCTTCGGTGACCGGCATGGTGAGTATGGCCTCCCACTGAGTAGTGCTCACGAGGCGGCTCCCTCCTTCCCCAGGTTCTCGAGAGCGCGGAGGATCCCGCCCGCGCCGGGGTTCACCCCAACCGGGGAGACGTAGCTCCACCCCACGATGCCTTTGGCATCGATCACGTACAGGGCCCGCTCGCTGGTGCCGTCCTCGGCTCGATAACCTGATACGCCCGAGCTACCTCACCCTTTGGCTCGAAGTCGGAGAGCAGCGGGAAGTGCAGGTTCCGATCCTTGGCGAAGGCGAGATGGCTCCAGACCCCATCCACCGAGATGCCCAGGAGCTCGGCATTGAACTTCCGGAACTCGGGAAGCACCTCCTGGTACAGCGCCATCTGATCGGAACAGACCGGACTCCAGTCCTCCGGGTAGAAGGCCAGGATCACGGGCTGGCCACGGAACTGGGCAAGCGACACTTTCTGGTTAGGTGTCGAGTGAAGCTCGAAGTCGGGCGCCTTCGTCCCGGGCGCCAGTGGCGTTGCATGTTGGGCGACACTCGAGCTGGTCACCTACTCAGGCCTCCTCGGACGATACGTCGAAGGGCTCCACGTCGTCGTCGTCCGGGTGGTCGACGGCCCCCGGGGCCCTGTCACGGACGGTCATGGCCGCCTCCTCGGGTGCGACGAAGTGGTCGTGCTCGAGCGAAGCCTGGCCGACCATCTCCTTCTCGTCGTCTGGGGCATCGAAGTCTTCGATGGCGAGTTGGAGATCGACCGGAGGCTTGTCCGGCCCTTCCTCCCCCAGCCTCTGGCCGAGGGGCTCGCCCTCCTCCTGTTCCTTCGCCGTGGTGCCAAACGATTCACTGGCGAACGGGCGGTCGGCCTGCTCGATCATGGCCTCCAGTTCTTCCCCCGGGTCCTCCTCAACGTCTTCGCCGCCTTCGTCGTCCCAGGCAGGCGGTTGGGAATCGTCCGAAGCACGCATCGCGCACCTCCTCTCAGGGAACCTCTACTCGTCCCGTGAAGCTTCCTCGTCCTCCCAGGATATGAACCTTCGGCAGAATGCGGACCCGGCGGGGCGGACGGCCGATCCGACGGTCTCATACGAGACGCCGAGCATTCCGGCGATGTGGCGGTAGGCGAGTCCCTCCCCAGCAGCCAGCCGTGGAGTCAGGCGGAAGCCGGTCGGCAGCCACCGAGCCTGTTGTCCCAGGACTTCGAAGGAACCCCCACCTCAGGCCTAGCGTCATGCTCGATCCACCTCTTGGCCACCTTGACGAATGTGAGACCTGAGCGGGACGCTGCCCAGCACTTCAACCACGTGGATCCTTACTGGTCGACAGCCAGCACCACCGCGTCCATGGATTGTCCGAGGTAGTTCTGGCCCGGACCCAGCTCGATGGATTCCAGTTGCGGCTCCGTTTCTCCCAGGTCGGTGACCTCCATATGGATCCGCACGCCGAACAGCACCTTGCCGCCCCCCTCTTCGGTCCTCGAGGTCACCTCCCAGGACGCGTAGTGCGGGTTCGACACTCCAATCAGGCGGATGCAAGTCCAGTCTTCGCAGAGCTGATCCTTGGCGTGCAGGCTGAGGTAAGGCTTTGCCGTCGCCGAGTCCCGGTGCATCCGAGCGTCCATGAACGCGGCTAGCGTGACATCGGCCGCGCTCTGCGTTTCGCTCGGCCTGGACGGAGCACCGGCCGACGGAGCGTGGGGGAAGTCGATGACCACGCGAACGGGGTCCCTGAGCACCGAGACTTGCCAGCACGAAGGCCGAGACAGCCCGACACCCCAGGTCAAAACCCGCTCGAAGTCTCCGGCTGCCTTGGCTTCCGACAGCGCGGGAAAGCGTGGGTGGAAGTCGCTCGGACCGCGGTAGCTGGGCTTTCCCTCCAGGTCCCACCCGCTCGCACCCCAGAAGACGATCTCGGCGAACCTCCTCCCCTCGAGCGGGATGGTCTTACCGCTGGCGTCCTCGGTGACCACGGGGACGCTTTTGATCTTGTACTGAGGAACGTCGAAGGGGGCCCATGTGAGCTGGGATGGCTCGAACTCGAAGGTCACCCGGTCATAGCCCCTGTGGGTTCCCACGCGGACATCGACGAGTTGCACCTCTGCGCCGTCCCGACCCCCCGTGGCGGGGGGGCAGTGCACCGCCGACTTCGATCCCTGGTTCGTTTCACCGGTCGACGGCGTGCTCTGGGCCAGGGGATGTCTGGGAGCCTCCACCGGGCCCGAGTTAGCCACCTGCGACGCCACGGGGTTCCGTTCGAGGGTCGCGGTCCCCTTTCCACCGCCCGCATGTGCAAGGGCAAGGGCCGCGATCGACCCCAGCCCGAGCGCCACCGCTAGGAACATCAACACGATCCGTCTCATCGCATTCACTCCCCTTTCGTCTCGTCTGTCCTGAGGGTGGACTGCGCACATCACAGTCCGATCGCGCGGCTGGAACGGTTCGGTAACAGCGGAACACCTACGTCGATCAACCCAGAGGTTGATGCGGCTGTCCTGCGCTGGTCCTAATGTGCGGCCGCAGACGTTCGAAGTTGCCCAAGCCGCGTGCAATAGGCGAATCCGGTCCTGGTAGCGCGGCCCTCTGCGTGGGGCTGGCCGCGATGCCGCAGTACGAGCGTGGGGCGGGGAGGACTCGAACCTCCGACCGGCGGATTATGAGTCTCACGGCGTTCGTGCTAGCGCGTCCATCTGGTGCCGTCCCGTGCTGCCGAGTCCACCTCAGAGGGCCCGTTTCGGGGCTCTTCGTGATGTCTGGTGTTGCCCTGTGCGTTCCCGTTGGGTAGCACGGCGGGTAGCAGGGCCGCTCTCGTCGTGACTCGAACAGATCCAGTCCGTCCGACGAAGCAAGGCAGCGGTCGGCAGCTCACGGCGCGACCAGCCGCCCGCCTCTCCCGACAGACAGACACCCTCCCACTCAGGCTGGGAGGCCTTGGAACAAACAGGGCTTCCCCATCCCGACTGTTCGTAATGCGTCGCTCGGTGTTCCGCTGCAGCTCAGAGTGAGAGATTGTGCTCCACCCTCAGCTCGCACGCCGCCTGGTGACCACGCGGCGAATGGCCTCCACGAAGGGATCGTCTTCGGCCCTCGTCGATGGCGCCAGACGAGCGAAGGGGACCAGGGCATCATTGTGCTTGCCCAGATGCGTCATCCAGGCGGCCCAGGCGTTGTGGACGTCTTCGGGGCTAACCGCAGTTCCCTTGGCGAAGAGCGAGCGCGTAGATGAGGTGGACAGGGTGCACATGGCGGCGTGGGCCGCGGAGTGCGGGAGCGTGGCGACCAGGGCGTAGAGCTTTCGGGTGGCTCCCTTGCCCACGGGGACCTGGACGCCGGACTCCACCAGTCGGCGTGACCGATCTCGCCGGGTAGGTAGGTCGTGCGCTGGAACCCCCGGGCGGCCAGGAACTCCGGGCGCACCCTGGCCTGGTGCTCCTTGAGGATGGTGATCCCTCCCGCGGAGCCGCTCCGCCGCAGCCGGTCCAGCACGACCGTGGCCGGCACCTTGGGGCGCGGTTGAGCATGGAGGCGATCTCCTCGCCGTGGGATCGACCATCGACCCCCGGGCCGCCCGCCGGTACCGCGGGGGCTCGGGGAGCGGCCAGCACCCGATCGACGGTGGTCCGACTCATGCCCAGGCGACGGGCGATCGTCGCCTTGGCCACGTGCTCGGCGTCGAACAGCCGGCGGACCTCTGCCCAGTCCTGCACTGAGTACACCCCTTCCTCCCTCCCTCGGGTCGGCGTCGGCCCCGAGGGTCGGTC
>DASXTW010000054.1:0-20025 GCA_036505215.1 Actinomycetota bacterium
CAGCCAGCCTGGGCGGGGGCGGGGAAGCGTCACAACGCATCGGGCGGAACTGGCCTCGGCATGACCTCCGCCCTCCTGGGGCGCGAGAAGATCATGGTCGGCGGGTGACCAGGGGGGGTGGTCCGAATGGAGCGGTTCGTGATTCTCATGTGGCACGCCTGCGGCACGCGAGGGCGCACCATGAGGTATCTAGACTCTAGAAAGGCCCGTTGACCAGCGGTTTTCTGGTGGGCGCTGGTGGTTTCGAACCACCGACCTCCGCCTTGTAAGGGCGGCGCTCTTCCGCTGAGCTAAGCGCCCTATATTCCTCATCACAGTAAACGAGTGGAGCCCCTCGGGGGGCTCCACTCCTTCACTCGCTTGCCAGAGTTGAGGGCTACACGCAGTGGGCCTTCTCGAAGGCCACCTTCGGATTGCCCAGCTGGTCGAAGGTCGCGTGTGCAAGAGCGTGGAAGCTGAACGACTCGCCGGTGGCCAGTCGCGTCCCCTTCCCATTCAGCGTGAACGTGAACTCGGCCTTCCCGATGGGGTTGCCTTCCTCGTCGAACAGTCCGTTCCCACCGTCCCATTCGGTGAACCGGCCGGTCGCGTCGATCTGACCGTCAGGGTTGCCGTTCTCGTCCAGGTAATCGAACGCGAAGGTCCCCACCTCGGTCTCCGTGAAGTGCCCCACGCCGTCCGACTGAACGACCAGATGAAATACCCCGTCGAACACGATCGTGATCTGTGCCGGTGCACCCGTGCACGGGTCCACGTCGTTGAAGGTCTCGGTCTCGTCATCGAAATGCTGGGTGATGTTGAGCACCGGCTTCCCTCCGGCGAACGCGCTCTGGCTGAACACGAACACCAACAACCCGGCAACTGCCAGGAAGCCAAGGCCTATCCGTTTCATGCGCATCTCCTCCCGTCATTGAAGCCGAAAGCCATATATTGGCCCTCTGGTCGATAGGATCGAGTTCGGCGCTGTCCCTCCCCCTTTCTGCATGATGCGAGCCCATGCTATTGGGGCCCCTGCGAAAAGGTTGAGGGCGAAGGCAACACTCTTCCCGAGGGAAACTTCCCCCAATCGGTTAGTGGTAGCACGAACCGGGGGTCGCCTGCGAGCTCAGCCGATCAGCGGGTCCTCGCGCTCCAAGGTGCCCGCCACCAGGCCGCACTGCCGGCAGACCACCTCGCCGAGCATCACCGACAGCCTCGTGCTCCCACAGCGCTCGCACCGCTCGAGACGCTCCATCCAATCCGCTCGTTCAGCCTGACAGCTGGGGCAGACGAGGACTTGATGACCCCCTGAGACTCCCCGGCTCCACGGTCGCTCCTTCTTGTCGGGGTCGTATGTGGGACGTCCGCACAACATGCACCCCGTTCCAACCGAAGCCCCGCTCACGCTCACCCCTCGATGGTATAGGTTCCATCGCGTCAACTGCCCGGAGGTTCCATGGGCGAATTCGAGACCATCCGCTACGCAGTCGATGGTGGCCTGGCCACCATCACCCTGGCCCGACCCGACAAGCGCAACGCGGTGAACCAGACCATGTTCGCCGAGTTGGGCGATGCGGCGGAGGCAGCCGCCGCAGACCCCGACGTCCGGGCAGTGCTCGTTGCCGCTGAGGGACCTTCTTTCTGTGCCGGGATCGATCTCGCCCTCATCGGGGAGTTGGCCGGCCTCGCGGCCCGGGCATCCGAAGACGAAGGCGGTTTCCACTCATTCGTTCGCGCCGCGCAGCGGCCATTCCGGTCACTGGCACGCATGCCCAAGCCGAGCCTGGCCGCTGTCCAGGGACATGCGTTAGGAGCAGGTCTTCAGCTCGCCCTGGTGTGCGACCTCCGCGTCGCCGCCACCGACGCGAAGCTCGGCATCCTCGAGCCTCGGTATGGGCTCATCCCCGACCTCGGCGGGCCGCATCGCCTGGCCCGACTGGTCGGCCCGTCCAGAGCCAAGGAGCTCATCTGGTCGACCAGGATCGTGGAGACGGAGGAGGCCCTGCGCATCGGGCTGATCGACAGGGTTGTCGAGCCCGAAGCTCTTCGGTCCGGCGCCGAGGGGTTGGTTCGACAGGTCATCCAGCACTCTCCCATCGCAGTGGCTCTGATCAAGGAACTCGTCGAGCGAGCCTTCGAGACGTCGCTGGACGACGAGTTCGAGCTAGAGGCGCGAGCGCAGGGCAAGGCGGTCCAGGCCGGGGACTCCCGGGACTAAAGGGTCGTTCCCCGGATCGAGGCGTCGAGGATCTGGACGGGGTGATAGATGGGCATCGGCCTGCCGATCGCCTCCAGGTGCGCCGCGATCTGTAGGGTGCACCCCGGGTTGGCGGCAGCGATCGCCTCGGCACCCATGGAGAGCAGGTTTTCAGCCTTTCGGCGACCTAACTGGCCTGCGGCCTCGGGCTGGAGGATGTTGTAGAGGCCGGCCGAGCCGCAGCAGACCTCCCACTCGGGAGGCTCCAGGAGCTCGACGCCGGGCACCGCACGAAGAAGCTCCCTCGGCTGGCTCCTGATCCCCTGCGCATGGGCCAAGTGACAGGCGTCGTGGTAGGCAATGCGCATCGGGACGGGATGCCGCTCCGCGACCGGCCCCGCCTCGGCGAGCAGCTCGGAGACGTCCCGGACCTTTGCCGAGAACCGACCGGCACGATCGGCCCATTGCGGATCGTCCTCCAGCAGGTCAGCGTAGTCCTTCATGGCCGAGCCGCAGCCAGCCGCGTTCACCGCCACCACGTCGCACTCCTCGAACGCGGCGATCGTGGCCCTGGCCAGATCGAGCGCTTCGGGCTCGTCGCCGCTGTGCAGCTGAAGCGCGCCGCAACAGCGCGGCAGCCGCGGCGCGTATAGCTCGAAGCCCTCCGCCGCCAGGACCCTGGCCGTGGCCGCGTTGACCTCGTGGAAGAACACGCGCTGCACGCAGCCCTGCAGGAGGCCCACCCTCCCCCGGCGCGTTCCCTTGGCCCGGACGACTTCCGGCAACCGGATCAGCGCGTCGCGCACCCGCGTCGAAGGAACGAGCTGTTCCGTCGCCCGGAGCCGCGGGAATCGAGCGAGCACGCCCGCGCGGGCCAGGCGCCGAAACCCCAACCGGCGGTAGGCCGCAACGAACGGGGCCAGCGCCCGGAGACGTCCGGGGTGGGTGAATATCGCGAACAGGAGCCGCCGGAACGCCCGATCGGTGAAGGAACGCCGAAGGTTGCGCTCCACCTGAGGCCGGGTGGCCTCGATCAACCGGTCGTATTGCACGCCGGAGGGGCAGGCGGTCACGCAGGCCATGCACCCCAGGCACCGGTCGAAGTGCACGGCCATCCCGGGCATGTCGCTCCCGGCTTCGAGGCCGTGGCGCATCAACACGATGCGCCCGCGGGGAGAGTCCATCTCCTCGCCCCACAGCGCGTAGGTGGGGCAAGTGGGAAGGCAGAACCCACAATGGACGCACACGTCGATCAGCTCCCGCTCCGGTGGCCGGTGCGGGTCGAAGGCTCGAGTCTGGCCGGACATCAGATCCCACCTACGAACACACCGGGGTTGCACACCCCGGCGGGATCGAAGCGGGCCTTCACTCTGCGCATGAGCTCGACCGCGGGGCCCTCTGGTTCGCCCCACACATCCACATTGTCCCTGACCGCCTTGGGCGCGTCGAGCACCACACAGGGGAACGGCGCGAGGCGTTGCCGCAGTCCCTCGACGGCGGCGACGACCCCGGCCGCGCTCTCCGGTGGAAGGAGGATCCAGCAGATGCCCAATCCGGCGCGGCCCACGACCGAGCCCGGCAGCTCCTCGACGATCTGAATGATTCGGGAGAGGTCCGAGGGCAGCGCCGATACGCGCATGACGGTGGCCTCAGCCGACCGCTGAGCCTGGCGCTGTGTGCCCCAGAGTCCCTCGTCGTCCTCGAACACCTCTGAACGCAAGCGCGCCCCCGACATCAGCCGAACAGCTTCCTTGGCGCGGGGCTCGGGTGCTGCTCCCGCGCATCGGGCAATCACCTTCCCCGTTCCGTGCTCCCACCAGACATCGAGTGATTCCAGCTCCAGAGAACTGTGCCCGAGAACCATCGCCGCGCGCTGCAGGGCTTCTGGATCCTCGCCGTAGCCGACGGCGCTCACACGTCGAGCAGGCAGCGGATGCAGCCGCACCGCCACCTGCATGATCAGACCGAGAGTCCCGAAAGAACCAGTGAACAGTTTGGCCAGGTCATAGCCAGCCACGTTCTTGATGACCTTGCCGCCGGACTTGGCGACCACGCCGTCCGACAACGCCACCGTGACGCCGAGCAGAAGGTCACGAGGGGTCCCGTAGCGATGACGCAGCGGCCCCGAATCGCCCGTGGCCACGATCCCGCCGATGGTGGCCTCATCGTCCTCCGCTCGTCGGCCGACCGGCCCGAGTGGTGGATCGATCGCCAGCATCTGGCCGGACTCGGAAAAGGCCTCCTGCGCCTCGGCCAGCGGCACTCCTGCCTCGAGCACGGCCGTGAGGTCGGCCGCATTGTGTTCCACGAGCCGGCCCAGCTTCTTGGTGGAGAGCTCGACATCCGGTTCGACGACCGCTGTTCCCCAACCCAGCTTCGTCCCGCCGCCTCTGGGACGAACCGCCAGGCCCTCGGCCGCAGCGGTTCGGAGGGCCTCCGCAGCTTCAGCCGCCGTGCCCGGCTCCTCCACCCTCATGTGACGACCTTCGCTAGAACCTCTCGGCGATGCCGGCCCGCTCCAGCGGATGCTGCCGGTACGGACCGGGGACCTCGCCGCACAGCCTGGGAGTGGGCATGACCTTGCCCGGGTTTGCCAGCTGCGAGGGGTCGAATGCGCATCGGAGTCGCTGAAAGGCATCCAGGTCCGCCTGGGAGAACATCTTCGCCATGTGCTGTTTCTTGTCGACCCCCACCCCGTGCTCACCGGTGATCGACCCCCCGGCATCCACACACGCCTCCAGGATCCGGGCGGCCAGCTCCTGAGCCCGCTCAGGCTCCCCGACGTTCGAGGCGTCGTAGCACACGAGCGGATGCAGATTGCCGTCGCCGGCGTGGAACACGTTGGCGACCCTCAGCCCGAACTCGGCGGAAAGGGCATCGATCCGCCGGAGGACCTCGGGAAGCTTCGTCCGGGGGATCACTCCGTCCTGGACGTAATAGTTGGGTGAGATGCGGCCCATGGCGGCGAAGGCCGCCTTCCTCGCCTTCCAGATCAGCTCGCGTTCCACCTCGTCCTTGGCCACCCAGATCCCCGTGGCCGAGTTCTTCTCGCACAGCGCCACGACCTCGTCGAACCGGCCCTCGCAATCGGCCACCGGCCCATCGAGCTCGACGATCAGCGCCGCCCATGCCTCTAGCGAGTAGCCCGCGTGCGTCGCTGCCTCGGTCGCCTGGATCGAGAGCCGATCCATCATCTCGATGGCTGCGGGAACGATGCCGGCAGCCACGATGTCCGAGACGGTCTGCCCCGCCTGATCGGTCGTGTCGTAGTACGCCACCAGGGTCCGCTTCGCCTCCGGGGCGGGAACCACTCGCACCGTGATCTTCGTGGCCACCCCCAGCGTCCCCTCCGAGCCGACGAACGGTCCCAGCAGGTCGTACCCGGGGCGATCCAGCTCCTTGCCACCCAGCCTCACCACCTCGCCGTTGGAGAGCACCACCTCCAGGCCGGTGACGTAATTCGCGGTGAACCCGTACTTGAAGCAGTGGGCCCCGCCCGAGTTCTCAGCCACGTTCCCCCCGATCGAGCACACGATCTGGCTGGAAGGGTCGGGGGGATAGACATGCGTCGGGGCCACGGCTCGAGTGATCTCGGTGTTCGTGACTCCAGGCTCCACCACGACCCGCTGGTTCGGCAGATCGACTTCGACGATCCGCCGCATCCGCGAGAGCGCGATGACCACGCCGTCCTCGAGGGGGAGGGCTCCACCGGAGAGACCGGTGCCCGAGCCCCGTGCCACCCAGGGGATGCCTTGCTCGAAGCAGGCCCGAACGATCTCCCTGACCTCCTCAGCCGTGTCGGGGAGTACCACCACCTTCGGGACGGCCGCGTACTGGAGCAGTCCGTCCGACTCGTAAGCCTGGAGGGCATGTCGATTGGTGATCACCCGGGAGGGCGCGCAGATAGCGGTGAGGCGGTCGATGAATCGGTCCATGGCGGGACTCGACCTCAAGCTAACACAGGTGCTGTGTCTCCCTCGCGGGCTCCGCGTCCTCCCTGCAAGCCGTAGAGTGGAGGACGCGCGGACCTCGAACCGAACGACCCAAGATCACGCCATGCCCACGTTCGTGTTGCACATCGACGTCGACCAGTTCATCGCCGCCGTGGAAATGCTCCGTCATCCCGAGCTCCAGGGCAAGCCGGTCGTGGTGGGGGGAACCGGAGACCCAACACGGCGAGGAGTCGTGGCCACGGCGTCCTACGAGGCTCGGAAGTTCGGGATCACATCCGCCATGCCGCTCCGCACGGCCGCTCGACGGTGCCCGGAGGCGGTGTTCCTTCCGGTGGACGAGCCGGCCTACCGGGCGGCGTCCGAAGACGTCATGAACACCCTGGCGAGCTTCCCCGGAACGCTCCAGGTGGCTGGCTGGGACGAGGCCTTCCTGAGGGTGGAGACCGACGATCCCGAGAGCGTCGCCCTGGCCATCCAGCGAGCGGTCCGCGCGCAGACCTCACTGGAATGTTCGGTGGGTATCGGGCAGAACAAGCTGCAGGCCAAGATCGCCGCCGGCCTGGCCAAGCCTGCGGGGGTGGTCCGGCTCACCCGTGAGAACTGGAGCGCGGTCATGGATCGCCGAGCCACGGACGCCTTGTGGGGGATCGGGCGGAAGCGCGCCCGTCAGCTGGCCGAGATCGGGATCATGACGGTGGGCGATCTGGCCAGGGCGGAGAAGACCGCACTTTCGCGGCGGTTCGGTCCCAACACGGGCCCGTGGCTTCGCGCGCTCGCTCGGGGCGAGGACGACAGCCCCGTGACGGGCGAGCCCTACCAGGCCAAGTCACGCGGCCGGGAAGTGACGTATCAGACCGATCTGGTCGACGCCCAGACGATCCGCCAGGAGGTCGAGCGGCTGGCAGGCCGGCTCGAGCAGGACCTCAGGAAGGAGGGTCGATGGGCGATCCGGGTGACCGTAAAGGTGCGGTTCGCTCCGTTCGTCACCCACACGCACAGCGTCTCCCTGGAGCATCCCACCACAAACGGTTGGGAGATCGGCCGCGCTGCCATGGCAGCCCTCGATCGTTTCGAGCTTGATCGGCCGATCCGGCTCCTCGGCGTTCGGGCCGACCTGTCTCCATCAGTTGAGCCGAGAGCATGAAGAGGCCGCGTCTACTTCTCGAGGGGAGGCCCGGCATCGGCAAGACCACCGTCATCCGTCGCCTGGTGGAGTTGCTGCGGGAGCGGGACTTCCCCCTCCGTGGGTTCACCACCGAGGAGATCCGCGACGGGCGGCGCCGGATCGGATTCGAGGCGGAGACGGTCCTCGGACAGCGCGCCGTGCTCGCACATATCGATTTGCCGGGCCCACCGCGAGTGGGGAAGTACGGCGTCGACCTTCCAGCGTTCGAGAAGGTCGTCCTTCCGGTACTCCGGAGACCGAAGGTCGGCGGGGTCGTCGTCATCGACGAGTTGGGGAAGATGGAGCTGGCCTCGGCCCGCTTCAGGGAAGAGATCACCGGCCTCCTCGACCGAGAGGTCTCCGTCGTGGCCACCGTCCACGTCTATAGGCACCCGTACACCGAGGCCCTCAAAGCACGGCCGGATGTCGAGGTGATTCGAGTGAACGCACGAAATCGGGACGCCCTACCGGCGCGGCTGCTGGAGCGCTTGAGCCAAGCTTGAAAGCCTCGCCAGAGCCTATGTCGGGTCTTTCCGGGGGGGCTGCTCGCTCCCCCAGCCCGGGCTCGGACCGAACGATGTGTCCAGGTCGTCCTGGGCCCACACGCCCCCCGGAGCCGGAAGCACGGTCCCGCCTCGCTCCAGTCCGAGCTTGTATTTCCATGCGAACCTGAGCATCTCCCGGATCATCCCGGGCGGACATCCCTTTATGAGGTAGCAGTACACGCCCGCCTCCTGCGCGCCTCGCTGGAGACCGAGGTCACCGTAAGCCGACAGCATGACGATCTGCACGAGAGGGAGAACGGTCTTGACCAGGCGTGTGCCCTCGATCCCGTCCACGTTGGGCATTCGCAGGTCCATGAGGATGACGTCCGGCATGACCTCAGAAGCCAGCCGGGCTGCCTCTCCTCCGTCGGACGCCTCGCCGACAACATCGAACCCGTCCTCCACCAGGAGGTCGCGAAGCATCTCCCGGAAGCCCCGGTCGTCGTCGACGAGCATTACTCGGGGCGCGGGGCCTTCCATTTCCTCGATCTCTTCGAAGTCCTCCATTGCGCTCGGGCGGCCCACCTCCCTCAGGCCGGGACCGTGGTCGGCCGCAACGGGTACCCGGTCGTTGGGGCTCGGTCCCTCCGCATTCAACAGAGCGAACTGGCCCCGCTCGGCCACGGCTTCGAACGCCGTCATCGTTCGGCCTCCAGGGCCGGCAGTTCTGCCCGGATCCGGGTGCCCTGTCCCGGGCTCGAGTCGATCACCCAGGTCCCGCCGGCCATCTCCACGCGCTCGCGCATCGCCAGCAGCCCGAAGTGATCTCCACCGGCCGTAGCCCCAGCCGGCTCGAATCCCGAGCCATCGTCGTCGACCTCCAGGATCACGGTCCCGTTGTCACGGAACAGGCCGACCCTGGCCCGACGAGCCCCCGCGTGCTTTACCACATTGGTCAGGGCCTCCTGCGAGACGCGGTACAGCACGGTTTCCAGACCTGGGGCGAGCCGGCGCTCCAGGTTCGCCTCGACCACGCACTCGATCCCGAACTCATGCGTGATTGCCTCGGCGCGGTCGCGGATCGCATCCTCCAACCCTCGCTGGTCGAGCACCGGTGGACGCAGTCTGCTCATCAGGCGCCGCAGGTCCCCGACCTCCTCGAAGACGGCCCCTTGCATCTGGGCCAGGAGCTCGTCGCCTCCGTCGTCGTGGGACTGGTGCCTACGCATCAGCACCCGCTCGAGGCCGTACCCGATCCGGGCCAGTCGCTGCACCGGCCCGTCGTGCAGTTCGGCAGCGATGCGCGTCCTCTCCTCCTCTGCTGCCCGCAGGGTCCTGTCGAGGAGGCCTCGCCGTTCGGACTGGGCTGCCTGCTCCCGCCTCAGTAGATCGCCCAGGCGTGCGGCCTGCTCCTCGAGCCTTCTCGACACCCGCCTGGCAATGGGGAGAAGCAACACGAACAGGACCGCCAGGCCGCCGACGAGCATCACGAGCACCGTCCGGACCACTTGGTCCACCTGAGCCTGGACGACGGCATAGTCCGTATAGGTCTCGACCACCGCCACCGGAGGGCCTTCGTTGCGGCCCTGATAGATGAACACGGGGACGTACGTCTCCAGGACGCGGGGAGGGAGCTCGGTCACAGACTCGTTCTCCCCTTCCTCCCGGGCCCCGCCGACGGAGCTGACGGCCACGCCCTTGTAGAACGCTTCCCTGAGGTCGTCGCCGAGCGGTTGGAACCTGCGGCCGACGATTTTCTGATCATTGGAGAAGACGACGGTCCCGTCGCTCCGCCAGATCTTCACGAGCACCAAGGGATACTGCAGGATCCGGGCCTGCACGAATGCGAGTACCTCCCGATACCGAGCGCCCTTCATCGGAGCCAGGAAGCTGAGGTCCTGGGGGCTCAGCTCATAGCGGAGGATGGAGTTGGTGACGAACTCGGCGTGCGCTTCGGCGTTCTCGCGCTCCCGGTCCACGAGCTGCCGAGAGATCAGCATGGAGAGGCCGGCGCCGATGACCAGAAACACGATCAAGCTGGCGGCGGCGAACCGCATCACCAGCTGCCAGCGTCGGACCAGGGAGCGCCTCTCGGCCATCGTTTTCGCCACTCTTTGTTTCGTCAGGGGCCGGAGCCACCTTGACTGGTCAGGCCCCCGGTAAGGATCGCGTCAGCCGGTTTCAGACCTGCGTTAGGAGGTCCCGTCACAGCGCCGCGCACAGGGCGTGAGCCACGAGGATCCAGGGGGCCCCGGTCGGATATGTCTCGCTGGCACGCGCGAGCCAGCCGATCCGGTTGCCGGCGTCGTCCATGTAGAAATCGCTCTCGGTCAGCGCTACCGACGACGGGCCCCCGATGCTCGCTCCGCCACCCATGGCCTGCTTCCCGGCCGGGCAGTAGACGAGAACGGCCTTGTCGTCATCGCTGTTGAGTTGGCTCAGCTCTTCAGCCACCTCGAGGCTGGACAGGCCTGGTCCCGGCGGTCCGGGAGGACCCTGAGGGCCGGCTGGGCCTTGAGGGCCGGCTGGGCCTTCAGGCCCTGCAGGGCCGGCAGGACCAGCGGGTCCGGCGGGGCCTTCCTTGCCTTCCGGGCCAGCGGGACCTTGAGGGCCGGCCGGACCAGCGGGACCTTGAGGGCCGGCGGGACCTTGAGGGCCGGCGGGACCTGGCGGGCCCTGCGGTCCGGGAGGCCCGGTGATGTCCCAGTCGATGGCCGTCTCGTTCTTCTTACAGGTGTCATTGGGTCCGACGATCCGCAGTTGGCCCGCCCCGCCCGGATCGTTCTTGTAGCACGCGTGGATCCGGTTGGCGTCTCCCCCGTGGGCCGAGGCGAATCCCGTCAGAGAAGCCACGAGCAGAAGCCCGATGATGGCGGCTGAAGCACTAACCGCCGCTCGCTTCACATTTCGCCTCATAGATCCCCACTTCCTTTCTCATACAAGGTGTCGGCATGGCCAAGGGCGAGGATTGATCGTTACCGCAGGAAAACGGCCGAAGGGTGGAGAGGTGCGTAGCCGTAAGAAGGATGTGGAGGCGAATCGCCTCGGGCCTGAGGATTGACATGATCCTCTGCAAGGCCATCGCCCCGTGCCGCCGGGGGTTAGGTCGATGGAACGACCCCTACGTCCCGAGCCGCCAGATCAGAAATCCCGGCGGCCGTCGAAATGGGCGGCTGCCTCGGGCCTGGTCAGCTGGTAGAGGGCGAAACGGTGACCGCCCGGAGTCCGGAACGAACAGCAGGGCCCGTGAGGAATCTCGAACGTGTGCTGACGCTCCCAACCCCGTGACTCGAGCTGGGCGAGCGCCGATCGCAGATCGGGGACGCGGTAGACGAGGATTGGGCGTTCCCCTTCAAGGTGGTCGGTAAGAAGCAGCACTGGAGAGCCTTGGGCGAGTTGGATGGCGGCGACCCTCGTTCCCATCGCTTCGATGGCGAAGACGACCCGCCCGCCCATGACCTCGCTCAGGTGGGCCGTGTCCGCCGCCACGTCCCGGCTGGGCATGTACAGGAAGTCGAGCTGCTGGAAGGCCGCGTCCGGCTCAACCATGGGGCCCGATGATGCACCGGTCGCCACGGCTCAGTAAGGCTCCTGCTCGGAACCGATCCACCGCAGATACCGCCGGGCCGATCGTTCCACCGCTTCGAGCCCTCCAGTCGGCATGACTCGATCCCACCATCCCCCATACACCCGGTCGAATGCATACGGGCGGACTGCGTCGACTACCTTGCGTACATCTGAGGCAGGCAATGGGATCAGGTTGGGATAACTCCGCATGAAGCTCACATAACGAATGTCTGGGACCACGGTCAAGGTGTCGCCTACCAGGAGCGCCCCCTTGCCCTCGGCCCCGTCGTTCCAGTGCAACACGGCGCTGCCGTCGAAGTGCCCTCCACACTGCACCAGCGTCAGTCCGGGCAGCACTTGGATTGCTCCCGACCATGGTCGGATCGCCGGGTTGGGCCGCCGCACCCATTCCTTGTCAGCCTCCGGGATGTAGATGGGGGCGTCGTCGAAGGCCTGACTCCACTCGACCATCACCCCGTAGAAGTGCGGATGGGACATGGCGATGCCCCCGATCCCACCTCGTGACCGGATCGACTCCACACTCGCGTCGTCGATGTACCCCACGCAGTCCCAGAGAAGGTTCCCGTCTGCCGTTTGCACCAGGAGTGCTCGCTGGCCGATCCCGAACGCAGGCTCGACCCCGACACCCAAGAGCCTTGGCTCCACGTCGCGGAGTTCGATCCGGTGCCCACTCGCCTTCAACTCGGTCAGCGTGGTCCACGCCTGCCCGCTCTGGCGAACGTATTGCCGTTCGTCCTCGCATATCGGGCAGCGGGGGGGAGGGCCGCCCGACGGCGCTTGCTGGACCCCGCACGTCACGCAGATGTAGGCATCCATGAGCCGTCAGTCCGCGTGGAAGGCAGCCAAGCGCTTCGCCTCGTCCTCGAGCTCGCGCCGAGCCGTCCCTGGAAGCGAGTCGAATGGATCGAGTCGCACCCGCCCGCCCTCGTACCGCCAGGTCCCTCGGACGGAGCCATCCACGAGGAACGTCGATACCGAGTGAGGCGTCGCCGTGTCGAACACGAGGGGACGATAGGACTCCGGGAGGATCTGCGTTCGGCGCGCGTGCACCAGCAAGGTGGCATCCCAGGTCGGCAGGAACCGGACCGGCACCCGCGTCTCCGGGTCGGGCAGTGGGGCCCGTGGGAGATCGAACAGCTGGCCGCCCTGCTCATCGCGGAAGCGGCGCAGTCGCATCCGCTCGACCGCCGGATGAATCTGTGTGACCGGGAGCCCGGCCCAGCTCGCCACGTGGTTCACTGAAGCGGGGCCGAAGCCCTCGAGATACCTGCGGATCAGGTGTTCCAGCCCCTCGGCCTCCGTCGGGCTCGAATCGTCGATCCAGTCCTCAGCCAAGCCGTAGAGGTCGGCCCGGCGTTGCTCCCAAGTGCCTGAGGGCGGGACGCGCACCATGTCGAGCCAGAGCCCTGCGCCCGACCATGCCATCGGGGGGAAGCCGGCGGCGCGGAGGCGGTCCTTGAGCTCGGAAGCCCTGCGAGGTCCGTCCGCGAGGTGCTCGCGCAGGGATGAGGCCACCGCCTCCATGTCCAGGCCCTCGATCTGCTTGCGATGAACGCGCAGCCACCACTCGCGCCGGTTCTTCCTGATCCCCGCGGCGAAGAGGGGGAAGTCGCGTGCGGAGACGACATGGATAGTGACGCGCATCAGGGTTGCCTGCACGACCCGCCGCTGCTGGAGGGCCTTCGTGAGCGCCTCTCGGCGGAAATCCTTCAGGCGCGACCAGAGCGACACGTAGGCCGATGGCGCGTACTGCGTCTGCAGCCCCCCGATGCTCTCGATCGCCCTGGCAAGCGGCAGGGACGAGCGCTCCAGGAGGAACTGGCGGGCGAGCAGGGTGCGGTTGAGCGCCAGGGTGGTAAGGACGCGATCGGTCACCGCCCTAGACTGCCACGGAATGCCCCGGGTTCGATCGCACACTGACGATGAGGTACGTCGCCTGCGCAGCGCCGCTCAACATCTCCATCGGCCAAGACGTCGCTCCCCAGCCGATCTGGTGCGACACCTGACCGGTGTCCAAGCGCAGGTCCTGTCTGCGGCCAGCCTGGCGCTGCGGGCCCGCACGGAAGGACTCACGCTTCAGAAGATCGATGGGGCGCGACTCCATGACCGCTCGATCGTGCTCACGTGGGCCATGCGAGGGACCCTGCACCTGATCGCCGCCGAGGACTACGGCTGGCTGGTGCCGCTGGTCACCGAGCCGTCGGTCCCGAACGCACATCGACGACTGAGACAGGAGGGGGTTTCGGGGGGCCAGCCGGCCAGGGCGGTCGGCCTGATCGAACGGATGTTGGAGCGAGGCGAACCTCTGACCCGGCCGGAGATCACCGAGCGCCTCCGCCGTCACCGGATTCGCGCCGAGGGGCAGGCCATCGCTCATCTCGTGTGGTTGGCTGCGGCGGAAGGGGTGATCTGTCACGGGCCGGATCGAGATGGAGAGCGGTCCTTCGTCCTGGTCCGGGACTGGCTGGGGGAACCGAAGCCCATCGAACGCGAAGCTGCTCTGGCCGAGCTCGCTGTGAGGTATCTCACGGCCCACGGGCCTGCCGAGCTCGCCGACCTGTCGTTCTGGTCCGGCATCCGGCTCGGTGACGCCAGGCGGGCGTGGAGGAGCATCGAGGACCGGTTGGTCGAGGTGCATACTGCGCGAGGGGCGCTCTGGTCGCTTCGATCCCAGGCGGAGAAGGCTCCTCGGGGAGTGGTCCGGCTCCTCCCCTCGTTCGATGAATACCTTCTGGGCTGGAAGGACCGCGAGCCCGTGGTGCCCGCGGAGCACTGGAAGAAGATCAATCGCGGTGGCGGCTGGCTTCACCCGGTGATCGTCGCCGACGGCCGTGCGGTGGGGACATGGAGCGCCGAGCGCACGGCGAAAGCCCTCCGGCTCGCCCTTCGCCCCTTTTCGCGGCTGGCCCCCGCCATGCATCGCAAGGCCGCCCAAGATGCGGAGGACCTGGGCAGGTTCCTCCGGACAACCGTCGAGCCGGTACTCGCCTAACCCTCGTCGGCTGCGAGCGGCTGCCAGTCCGGGCCGCCGTCGAGACCCTCGGGCCCGCCGGGAGTATTCGTCAGCCTGGTTTGCTCGCTGCCGTCGGCGTTCATCACCCAGATCTCGCCGTTGAACCCGCAGTCCTGGCGCCAGGTGATCTTGGAGCCGTCGGGAGAGAAGTCTGGACCGACGTCCTGGCAGGGGTTGTTGGTCAGCCTGGTCGGCAGCAAGGTGCCGAGAAAGTTCATCACGTAGATCTCCCAGTTGGGGTCGTCCCGGGTGCTCTGAAACACGATCTTCTTGCCGTCCGGAGACCATGAGGGAACCGCGTCCTGCGCCGGGTTGTTGGTGAGCCGGATCTGAAGGGTGCCGCCCACCCTCATCGCGTAGATCTCCAGGTTGCCGTCTTTTTCGACGTCGAACGTGAGCCACTTGCCATCGGGAGACCACGCAGGGCTGAAGTTATAGACAAGGTTCTTGGTAACCCTGGTCTGCCCGGTGCCATCGGCATTCATCACATAGATCTCCCAGTTGCCATCCCGGGTGGACTCGAACGCGATCTTGCCGTTCGCCCCGGGGAAAGCCGCAACCGCAGGCCTGAGCGGTGCAAGGAGCACGGCGACGACTCCTACGAGACAAATCACCCGGAGCACGCGCTGCCCATGAGCGTGTGGTCTGGGCTCCGCCTCTGCCAGGTGTGTGAGCGTCCACGTCGACCCCCTCCTACACGGACCCCGAAGAGGCCGCCCCCCGGAGCTCAGCTCCAGGAGACGGAGACCACCTCGACCTCGCCCGACACGCCCTTCAGCGCGACCGCGCGGGGCTCGGACGTGGCGTATGACCCGCCCGCTTCGGCGGCCGTCTCAGCCGACACGAGAACCTGTCCGCCGTCGGCCAGGGCGGCGATCCTGGCGGCGACGTGGACACCTTTGCCGCTGTAGTCGCTGCCGCGCCGGTTGGCCTCGGCTGCGTGGACGCCGACCCGAACGGCTGGAGCGAACCCGTGCGTCCGGCGTTGCTCGGCGAGCGCGCGCTGGACCCCCACGGCGCACTCGATCGCCTTGCCGGATGAGTCGAACGCAACGAAGAACCCGTCGCCGGTCCGATTCACCACCTCCCCGCCGTGCCGGGCGAACAGCGACCGAAGCGTGTCGTCGTGCCAGCGCAGGAGGTGTTCCCACGCCTCGTCACCCATCGCCTCGGCTAGATTCGTCGAGCTGACGATGTCGGTGAAGACGAACGCCTTCCTGGTCGTGAGGGGAGCGGCGTCGCGTTCGGCGGCTGCCCGAATCGCCTCGGCCGCAGCTACGACGTCTCGGATGGCTCCGAGCCGCTCGAACTCCCCCTTCGCCGCCTCGAGCTCCAGGTTCGCCTCGTCGTGCTGGTCGAGCTCCCGGAGCGCCGAGGCCAGGACCACCCGGTCCCTCGCCACCTCGTAGGGCGCACCCACCTCCTGCCAGTGACGCATCGCCGTGCGCAGCTCGCGGATGGCCCCTTCTGGTTCTCCCTCGGCCAGGTGCACGCGGCCCAACGCGTCGTGCTTGCTCGCGTGGAGCGCCGGCGATCCATTCGCCTCGGTGATCCCGGAGATCTCCTCCGCCGCCGCTCTGGCCGTAGCGGGGTCTCCCGCGGCAATGGCGATCTCGACCTGTGCGGGGAGCATGCGAGCGCGGGCCCACCGATCCCGTGGCGCTTCGGCGAGCGCCGAGCTGATGGCGCTGAACGCGGCCCGGACCTTCCCCTCGTGGAGCCGAATCAGCGCCAGGGCCGGCTGCGGCACCCGGCCGAGCGCGTGGGCTTGCCGCAGCGCCTCTTCCGCGCCCTCCAGATCGCCCAGCCTCAGGCGGATCTCCCCGAGCGCGTAGAACCCGTCGGCGAGCGGCGGCGTCGTGTTGTACGCGGCCAGCTCCTGGGTGGCTTGCTGCAGCTCCAGCTCGGCGCGGTCCAACCCGCCCTGCAGAGCCAAGATCTCCGCCCGGTGAACGCGGCAGACGCCTGGAAAGCCATTGATGGCTTGTCGTTCGCACCATCGATGAGCGGCTTCCGTCCACTCGCTCGCCCGCCGGTAGTCCGTCGTGTCCCGGCAGGCCGCGATCATGCTGCAGTACGCCACGCCCGCGGTGAGCGGAGAGAGCTCGCCGTTCACGGCGGCGATGGTCGCCTCCTCCATGAGAGGGAATCCCTCGTCGGTACGGCCGATGGTGATCAGGAGTGATCCCTGCTGCAGGAGCGCCCACGCCTGGAGGTCCAGGTCACCGAACCGGGCACCGAGCTCCACGGCCCTCGCCGCGAGGTCGACGGCTCGATCGATGTCACCGGCCGCCTTAGCACCCCAGCTCTGTGAGAGGGCGAGGTACCCGTGGGCGAAGCTTTCCGGCTCACCCTCCAGGAGGCGCTCCCCCCGGCCCGACCAGGCCGAGGCAATCGAACGCTTCTGCTTCATGACGTAATCGTGTCCGATGTCGAATGCGAGCGCCGCGGCCCGGCTCCGGTTGCCCCGATCGAGGTGCGCCTTGAACGCCCGCTCCTTGGCCTCGACGGCGAGGTCGGCCTGTGCGGTGAACCACGCTGCCTGCGCCAGCGCCTCGAGGTCTTCTGGTTCCAACGACCCCTGACGGTCGGCCTGGGACAGGAGGTCGAACGCCTCCTTCCACCGGTGGGCGTCGAGTGCATCGTGGGCGGCGGGGAGGCCGGCCGAGCCGCCGCGCTGCTTCGTCTCCATCGGCAGCATTGTCCCACCGCCGCAGGGCAGGTGGCCCGCCTCTTCGCGCCGCGGCTTGGCCAGCGACCCGGTCAGCCGTCGCGGCGGAACGCTCGGCTCATGGCTCGACGCGGACTGCCACCTCGTGCACGTCACCCTGGATCGAGCGGAAGCGTGCTGTCGCCTCGCCGGGAGCCACTGCTCGGATGATGAACACCATCACCCGAGGCGGGGCGGCCGACTCGCGATCCTCCTCGTCCTCCTCGTATGGGCGCGATGTCCACATCTTTCGTATGTCCACTGCTGAGGTCACACCGTCCACGTCGAAACTCCAGTCGGCGGCGCCACCATGTGGCATCAGCCGGACGGCATGCTCCTGCCCGACGCGCAGCGCGATCGATTCGTCCGCCATGCGCCCATCCTAGATCCCCACTAGGAACGGTCTGTCCTCGTGGAGTGGAGCGCGTCGCTCGCGCTGACGGCCGCGCGCTCGGGCGCGACGGTCGCTTGTACGCCCCCGGGGTTGGGCCGTCCGGCCAGCTCGTAGACGTCCTCGCCGTCGATCGTCTCCCGCTCGATCAGCAGATCGGTAACCTTGCCCAGCACGTCGTGATGCTCTTCCAGGATGCGGGAGGCACGTCCCTCTGCCTCCTTCAGCAGCCGCGAGACCTCCTCGTCGATCAGCGCCTGCGTCGCTTCGGCGTAGTCGCGCGACCGGACTTCCTGCGTCCCCAAGTACATGGGCCCGCCCCCGCCGAATCCGACCGGGCCGAGCCTAGCGCTCATCCCGAACTCCCGCACCATCCGGATGGCGAGCTGGGTCGCGTTCGCGAGGTCGTTCGCCACGCCGCTCGAGACCTCGCCGAGCACCAGCTGCTCGGCGGCCCGGCCTCCCATCCGAACGGCCAGCGAGTCCAGCAGGTAGCTCTCCGGGTACAGGTGCCGTTCGTCCACCGGGAGCTGCTCCGTCACCCCGAGGGCCTGCCCCGCCGGCAGGACGGTCACCCTGGCAACCGGGTCCGAGTGGTCGGAGTAGACGGCGACCAGGGCGTGGCCCGACTCGTGCACCGCCACCGCTCGCTGCTCGGCAGGCATCAGCGCGTTCCCGGCCTCGCGCCGTCCTAGCACCAGGCGGTCGCGCGCCTCCCAGAAGTCGTCGGTGGTGACCCTGTCCCGTCCGGCCCGAAGGGCCACGATTGCCGCCTCGTTCGTCAGGTTGGCGAGATCGGCTCCGGAGAATCCGGGGGTGCCGCGGGCCACGGCGTCCAGGTCGACGTCGGGCCCCAGATGCTTCCCCTTGACGTGGATGGCCAGGATGGCTGCCCGCTCTCGCAGGTTCGGCAAGGGAATCTCCACCTGGCGGTCGAACCGGCCGGGCCGAAGCAGCGCGGGGTCCAGGATCTCGGGGCGGTTCGTTGCGGCGATGACCACCACGCCGATGGCGGGATCGAACCCGTCCATCTCGGCTAGGAGCTGGTTGAGGGTCTGCTCGCGCTCGTCGTTGGACACGATGGCCCCGCCACGACGCTGGCCGATGGCGTCGATCTCGTCGATGAAGATGATGGAAGGGGCCCGCTTTCGGGCGTCGTTGAACAGGTCCCGCACCCGGGAGGCGCCCAGCCCAACGAACAGTTCGACGAAGCTGGACCCGGTCACCGAGAAGAACGGGACGCGGGCCTGTCCGGCCACGGCCCTGGCCATCAGCGTCTTGCCGGTGCCCGGCGGGCCGACCATCAGCACTCCCCGGGGACCCACGGCCCCCACGCGTCGGTAGCGGTCGGGGTTCTGGAGGAAGTCAACGACCTCCGAGACCTCCCGCTTGGCGCCGTCGTAGCCGGCGATGTCCGCGAAGGTCGTCGAGGGGCGCTCCTCGTCGTAAAGCTTGGCCCGCGACCCGGTGATACTCGAGAGGCCTGGGATCCCGCCGCCCAACCCTCGTCCCGCTCGGCGCCCCATGTACCAGAAGACGCCGAACAGCAACAGGAACGGCAGAAGGCTGACGAGGATGCTGGCGAGTAGGTTCGACGCTGCCTTCTTGCCCACGATCTGGACGTGGTGTTCCCGCAGCTGCTGCGTCAGGGTCGTGTCTTGCAGGGCCACGGGGATCTGGGTTGAGTAATCCGTGCCGGTGGAGAGGGTGCCCGTGACGGAGCCGTCGGGGTCGATGGTCGCGGACTTGACCTGGTTGGCGGCCACCTTGTTGAGGAACTGCGTGTAGCTGAGCTCCGTCGACTGGGCCCTTCCGAGGGGGAGGAAGAACAGGAGGATCGTGACCGCCAAGCCGATGTAGAGGAGCCAGTTCCGCCAGGGGGGAGGGGGCGAAGGAGCCGGGCCATGCTGCTTCTGTCCGGCTCGGGGGTCACGCGACTTGGCCGGACTGGTCTGGTGCAGGATCCGTCGGCGCATCGGGTCTCCTCGCTCGCTCTCATCCTGCCCCAGGATCGCCGGCACGTCGAGTTAGCGGCCTTGCCCCGAGGCGGCAGCTCGCTCCAGAGCTGCGAGTAGCGTCTGGATCTCATATGAGTCGTAGTGCCTCGCACCGTTGATGTAGAAGGTAGGCGTGCCGTTCACGCCGCTCCGCACGCCGCTCATGAAGTCCTCGTGGACCCGGTCGGCGTGGACGTGCTCGGCGAGCTCCTTGTCGAACAGCTCGACGTCCAGCCCGAGCTGCTCGGCGTAGACGCGGAGGTCCTGTTCGCGCAAGCTCTTCTGGTTCTCGTACAGAAGGTCGTGCATCGGCCAGAACTTGCCCTGGCTGGCGGCCGCCTCGGCGGCCTCCGCGGCCTGCTCGGCGTGGGGGTGCGAGGTCGTGATCGGGAAGTTGCGGAAGACGAACCGGAGCCTCCCGCCCATCCGGGCCTGCACCTCCTTGATGATGGGATATGCGGCGCCGCAGTACGGACATTCGTAGTCGCCGTACTGGACGAGCGTCACCGGCGCATCCGCCGGCCCCTGGATGTGGTCCCGGTCTTCG